>NZ_JBHGZU010000039.1:0-1655 GCF_042610415.1 Pseudomonas sp. MD330_10 | reverse complement strand
TGGCCCAGAGTGTGTAAAAACGCCCGGACATACCCTTGCTATGATTTCTGAGAATTTCATCGCAAGGGAAGCCCATGAAACGGTTTATCCAGGGTGAGCACCGAGGGCAAAGCACCTTACTTCCCGAGAGGCTCGACGACTACGTCAGCGATTCCAACCCGGTACGGGTGGTTGATGCCTTCGTCGATGAACTCGATTTGGCCTCGTTGGGTTTTGATGGCGTCATTCCCGCCGAAACCGGCAGACCTGCGTATCACCCTGCGATCCTGCTGAAGATCTATATCTACGGCTACCTCAATCGCATCCAATCGAGTCGACGTCTTGAGCGAGAAGCCCAGCGCAACATCGAATTGATGTGGTTAACCGGGCGCTTGATGCCCGACTTCAAAACCATCGCCAACTTCCGAAAAGACAACAGCAAAGCCATTCGCGGCGTGTGCCGCCAGTTCGTTGTGCTGTGCCAGCAGTTGGGGTTGTTTAGCGAAAACCTGGTGGCCATCGACGGCAGCAAATTCAAGGCAGTGAACAACCGCGACCGCAATTTCACCAGCGCCAAACTGAAGCGGCGAATGGGAGAAATCGAGTCGAGCATCAACCGTTACCTGACCTCCCTTGATGCAGCTGATCGGCAAGTGCCAAGCGCCGCTGAGCCAGACGCTACGCGCCTGGAAGAGAAAATCGCCAAGCTCAAAGCTCAGATGAAAGAGCTTCAGGTGATCGAGTCTCAGCTCAACGACTCTCCAGACAAACAGGTCTCACTGACCGACCCCGATGCCCGCTCGATGATGACGCGTGGCAATGGCATCGTCGGCTACAACGTACAGACGGCGGTCGATACCCAGCACCATTTGATCGTTGCTCACGAGGTCACGAACGTTGGCTCTGACCGCGACCAACTCAGCTCGATGGCGAAGCAGGCGCGGGAAGCCATTGGTTCAGAAACGCTGTCCGTCGTGGCTGATCGAGGCTACTTCAAAAGCGAGGAAATCCTGGCCTGCCATGATGCAAAAATTACCGCCTATGTACCCAAGTCGATGACTTCAGGAGCTAAAGCGGACGGGCGTTTCAACAAAGATGCCTTCGTTTTTAACGCAGCTAAAAATGAATACCTTTGCCCGGCTGGCGAGGCATTGATTTGGCGTTTCTCCAGCGTCGAGAAAGGCCTGAACATGCACTGCTACTGGAGTTCGAACTGCCAAAGCTGCGCCCTGAAAACTCAGTGCACGCCGAGCAAGCAGCGACGAGTGCGGCGTTGGGAGCATGAAGCCGTGCTAGACGAAATGCAGAACCGGCTGAACCAGGCGCCGGACATGATGCGAGTCCGAAAGCGCACTGTTGAGCATCCCTTCGGGACGCTCAAACAATGGATGGGATCCACGCATTTCCTCACGCGTAGGCTGGCCGGCGTCAGCGCGGAGATGAGTCTAAATGTGCTCGCCTACAACATGAAGCGGGTCATGAGAATCATCGGTGCCGAAGGCTTGTTGAAGGCAATAGCGGCGTAAAAACCTCCGGCTTTTGCTGCTCCAGGTTGCGCTAAAACGCTTCATAAGCGCTCCGGAGCGTTACCGATGCTGATCGTGGCAAATACGTGGCCAATCGACTCGCCTGGCTGCGCTGGGCTGAGGCATCCACGATACGGAAGTGTTTTTACA
>NZ_JBHGZU010000038.1:0-2089 GCF_042610415.1 Pseudomonas sp. MD330_10 | reverse complement strand
ACCCTGTCGGCCATCGACAGCCTGGCCGCCAATGGCGCCAAGGGTTTTGTGATCTGCCCGCCGGATGTGTCCCTCGGCCCGGCGATTGTGGCCAAGGCCAAGCTCAACGATATGAAAGTCATGGCGGTGGACGACCGTTTCGTCGACGCCAAGGGCAAGTTTATGGAAGACGTGCCGTACCTGGGCATGGCCGCGTTTGAGGTGGGCCAGAAGCAGGGCGCGGCCATGGCGGATGAAGCGAAAAAACGCGGTTGGGACTGGAAAGAAACCTACGCGGTGATCACCACTTTCAACGAGCTCGATACCGGTAAGAAACGCACCGACGGTTCGATCGATTCGCTGAAGAAAGCCGGCATCCCCGCGGACCATATCCTCACCGCGCCGCTGAAAACCCTGGACGTACCGGGCAGCATGGACGCCGCCAACTCGGCGCTGGTCAAACTCCCAAGCGGCGTGAAAAACCTGATCATCGGCGGTATGAACGACAACACCGTGCTCGGCGGCGTGCGCGCCACTGAAGCGGCCGGTTTCAAGGCGGCCAATGTGATCGGGATCGGCATCAATGGCACCGATGCCATCGGCGAACTGAAAAAACCCGACAGCGGCTTCTACGGCTCCATGCTGCCAAGCCCGCATATCGAAGGCTACAAAACCGCCGAGATGATGTTCGAGTGGGTGACCACCGGCAAAGAGCCGCCTAAATACACCGCCATGGACGAAGTGACCCTGATCACCCGCGCCAACTTCCAGGAAGAACTGACCAAGATCGGGCTGTGGAAATGACCGCTGCGGCCTTGCGGTTTGACGGCATCGGCAAGACCTTTCCCGGGGTCAAGGCGCTGGACGGCATCAGTTTTACCGCCCAGCCCGGGCAAGTGCATGCGTTGATGGGCGAGAACGGCGCGGGCAAATCGACCCTGCTGAAGATCCTCGGCGGAGCCTATATCCCCAGCAGCGGCGCGCTGCAGATCGGCGCGCAGACCCTGGCCTTCAAATGCGCGGCCGACAGCATCGCCAGCGGCGTGGCGGTGATTCACCAGGAGCTGCACCTGGTGCCGGAAATGAGCGTGGCCGAGAACCTGTTTCTCGGCCATTTGCCCACGCGCTGGGGCGTGGTCAACCGTGGCTTGCTGCGCAAGCAGGCCCTGGCGTGCCTCAAGGGCCTGGCCGATGAAATCGACCCGGACCAGAAGCTCGGGCGTCTGTCCCTGGGCCAGCGCCAATTGGTGGAAATCGCCAAGGCGCTGTCCCGTGGCGCCCATGTGATCGCCTTCGACGAGCCCACCAGCAGCCTCTCGGCGCGGGAGATTGACCGCTTGATGGCGATCATCACGCGCCTGCGCGACGAGGGCAAAGTGGTGCTCTACGTGTCGCACCGCATGGAAGAAGTGTTCCGCATCTGCGACGCGGTCACGGTGTTCAAGGACGGCCGCTACGTGCGTACGTTCGAGGACATGAGCGCGCTGACCCACGACCAGTTGGTGACCTGCATGGTCGGTCGCGATATTCAGGACATCTACGACTACCGCCCGCGCGAGCACGGCGAGGTGGCGCTCAAGGTCGACGGTCTGCTTGGCCCTGGGCTGCGCGAGCCGGTGAGTTTCCAGGTGCGCAAAGGCGAAATCCTCGGCCTGTTCGGCCTGGTGGGGGCCGGGCGTACGGAGCTGTTCCGTCTGCTCAGCGGCCTGGAGCGTGCCAGCGCCGGCAGCCTGGCGCTGGAGGGTGAGCCATTGCAGTTGCGCTCGCCGCGCGACGCCATCGCCGCCGGGGTGCTGCTGTGCCCCGAAGACCGCAAAAAGGAAGGCATCATCCCGCTGTCCAGCGTGGCCGAGAACATCAACATCAGTGCTCGTGGCGCCCACTCGCGGTTCGGCTGGCTGCTGCGCGAGGGCTGGGAAAAGGGCAACGCCGCGCACCAGATCCAGGCGATGAAAGTCAAAACCCCGAACGCCGCGCAGAAGATCCTGTACCTCTCCGGCGGCAACCAGCAGAAAGCCATTTTGGGCCGCTGGCTGTCGATGCCGATGAAAGTGCTGTTGCTCGACGAACCGACCCGCGGCATCGACATCGGCGCCAAGGCCGAGATCTA
>NZ_JBHGZU010000037.1:0-1202 GCF_042610415.1 Pseudomonas sp. MD330_10 | reverse complement strand
CATGCCGGTCGAAGATACCAGGCCGCTGCGACTGTTTATTAAAAACACAGCACTCTGCAAACACGAAAGTGGACGTATAGGGTGTGACGCCTGCCCGGTGCCGGAAGGTTAATTGATGGGGTTAGCTAACGCGAAGCTCTTGATCGAAGCCCCGGTAAACGGCGGCCGTAACTATAACGGTCCTAAGGTAGCGAAATTCCTTGTCGGGTAAGTTCCGACCTGCACGAATGGCGTAACGATGGCGGCGCTGTCTCCACCCGAGACTCAGTGAAATTGAAATCGCTGTGAAGATGCAGTGTATCCGCGGCTAGACGGAAAGACCCCGTGAACCTTTACTATAGCTTTGCACTGGACTTTGAATTTGCTTGTGTAGGATAGGTGGGAGGCTTTGAAGCGTGGACGCCAGTCTGCGTGGAGCCATCCTTGAAATACCACCCTGGCAACTTTGAGGTTCTAACTCAGGTCCGTTATCCGGATCGAGGACAGTGTATGGTGGGTAGTTTGACTGGGGCGGTCTCCTCCTAAAGAGTAACGGAGGAGTACGAAGGTGCGCTCAGACCGGTCGGAAATCGGTCGTAGAGTATAAAGGCAAAAGCGCGCTTGACTGCGAGACAGACACGTCGAGCAGGTACGAAAGTAGGTCTTAGTGATCCGGTGGTTCTGTATGGAAGGGCCATCGCTCAACGGATAAAAGGTACTCCGGGGATAACAGGCTGATACCGCCCAAGAGTTCATATCGACGGCGGTGTTTGGCACCTCGATGTCGGCTCATCACATCCTGGGGCTGAAGCCGGTCCCAAGGGTATGGCTGTTCGCCATTTAAAGTGGTACGCGAGCTGGGTTTAGAACGTCGTGAGACAGTTCGGTCCCTATCTGCCGTGGACGTTTGAGATTTGAGAGGGGCTGCTCCTAGTACGAGAGGACCGGAGTGGACGAACCTCTGGTGTTCCGGTTGTCACGCCAGTGGCATTGCCGGGTAGCTATGTTCGGAATAGATAACCGCTGAAAGCATCTAAGCGGGAAACTAGCCTCAAGATGAGATCTCACTGGAACCTTGAGTTCCCTGAAGGGCCGTCGAAGACTACGACGTTGATAGGTTGGGTGTGTAAGCGCTGTGAGGCGTTGAGCTAACCAATACTAATTGCCCGTGAGGCTTGACCATATAACACCCAAGCAATTTGAGTCGAAAGGCCAGATTGCGG
>NZ_JBHGZU010000036.1:0-6181 GCF_042610415.1 Pseudomonas sp. MD330_10 | reverse complement strand
CTGAGCCCTGTAGAGTACAGAGCCCGTTCCGCTGTAGCCTAGACAATTACTGTCCAACTTTTGGGGCGCACTTCAGATCCGCAGCAATCGGGGGGCAAGCCCCCTCCCACATTTACCCTCCCAACTATGTTATTTGGAAACCGGCATCGCAAACTCAGCACCCTGTTCGATGCTCTCCGACCACCGCTGCATGATCGACTTCTGCTTGGTGTAAAGCGCACGCCTTCAGTGCCGTAAGCATGCATGTCGCCGAACAGGCTCTTTTTCCCACTAGCCTGGATAACGGCATGTCGATGCTGGATGTGGACAGTTACTGGCAGATGATTGTGAAGGGCAGCATTTTGGTGTTGGCCGTGTGGGTGGATGTGAGTACGCGGGCGGGTCGGCGTTAAAGCCATTCTCACCGGCACCACATAACGCCTGTGGGAGGGGGCTTGCCCCCGATAGCAGTGGGTCAGCCAAATTATTGTTAGCTGATCCGCAGCAATCGGGGGCAAGCTCCCTCCCACATTTACCCTCCCAACTATGTTATTTGGAAACCGGCATCGCAAACTCAGCGCCCTGTTCGATGCTCTCCGACCAGCGCTGCATGATCGACTTCTGCTTGGTGTAGAAGCGCACGCCTTCAGTGCCGTAAGCATGCATGTCGCCGAACAGGCTTTTCTTCCAACCACCAAAGCCGTGCCAGGCCATCGGCACCGGGATCGGGACGTTGATGCCGACCATGCCCACTTCGATGCGTCGTGCAAATTCGCGGGCGATGTGGCCGTCGCGGGTGAAGCAGCTGACGCCGTTGCCGAACTCGTGGTCGTTAACCAGTTTTACCGCTTCGGCGAAGTCATTCACGCGCACGCAGGCCAGTACCGGGCCGAAGATTTCTTCGCGGTAGATGCTCATCTCTTTGGTCACGTGGTCGAACAGTGTCGCGCCGAGCCAGAAGCCGTTTTCCAGGCCCGGTTCGTTGGGCACGTAGTCGCGGCCGTCCAGCAGCAGTTGTGCGCCGGCTTGCACGCCTTGTTCGATGTAGCCGCTGATGCGTTCCAGGGCTGCGCGGGAGACGATGGGGCCCATTTCGGCTTTAAGGTCGCGGCCGTCGGTAATGCGCAGGTGCTTGGCGCGTTCGGTCAGGGCGGCGATAACTTTGTCACCCACATCGCCCACCAGCACCGCCACGGAAATCGCCATGCAGCGTTCGCCGGCACTGCCGTAAGCGGCGCCCATCAAGGCGTCGACGGTTTTTTCGATGTCGGCGTCGGGCATTACCACCATGTGGTTTTTCGCGCCGCCCAGGCCCTGCACGCGCTTACCGTGCCGCGCGCCGGTTTCGTAGATGTACTGCGCAATCGGTGTAGAGCCGACGAAGCTCACGGCCTTGACGTCCGGGTGTTCGATCAGTGCATCCACCGCTTCCTTGTCGCCTTGCACCACGTTGAACACGCCCTTGGGCAGGCCGGCTTCACGCAGAAGCTCGGCCATGAACAACGACGCACTCGGGTCGGTGGGGCTGGGTTTGAGGATGAAGGTGTTACCCGCTGCTATGGCGATGGGGTACATCCACATCGGTACCATCACCGGGAAGTTGAACGGCGTGACGCCCGCCACCACGCCCAAGGGTTGGCGCATAGTCCAGTTGTCCATGCCCCGGGAAACCTGGTCGGAGTGCTCGCCCTTGAGCAGGTTGGGAATGCCGCAGGCGAATTCGAGGATATCGATGCCACGGTCGACTTCGCCCTGGGCGTCGGTGAACACCTTGCCATGTTCGGCGACGATGATCCGCGCCAGGTCGTCTTTGCGTTCACGCAGCAGGTGCAGGTACTGGAACAGTACGCGGGCGCGGCGGATCGGCGGGGTGTCGGCCCAGCCGGCGAAAGCGGCCTGGGCGGCAGCGACGGCTTCGGACACAGTCTGGTAGCTGGCCAGCGCAACGCGGGCGGTTTTCTCGCCGGTGGCCGGGTTGTAGACATCCTGGTAGCGATCATCGCGGGAAACGCGCTGGTCGTTGATGTAGTGCTCAATGGTGTGGGTCATGGCAGTCGATCCAGGTGGTTAGCGTTGGTACACACCTTAGGCTTTCGCTTTGTTCCCAACCAGAGCAGAATCCAGAACTTATTGTCCTTATAGGCGAACAATACAGCCATGGAAAAATCCGAGATCGAAGGATTGTGGACCCATATACACTGGCTTTCCGTACTGGAAGAACACGGCACCTACACCGCCGCCGCCGCGCGTCTGGGGGTGAGTAAGTCGGCCGTAAGCCAACGTATTTCCGACCTGGAAAAAGCCACCGGTACCCGCCTGGTGACGCGCACCACCCGCAGTGTGCGGCTGACCGATGCAGGGCATTCATTGACCCGTGACGTGCGCAGTGCCTACGAACAGATTGCTCGCAGCTTTTCGTCGGTGCGCGACGCCGCAGGAGAGATCCGCGGCCTGGTGCGCCTCACCGCGCCAGTGGCATTTGCTCGCCAGCAATTGGTGCCGCACCTGTCGGGGTTCCTGCAGCAATACCCACAGGTGCGTATCCAACTGGACGTGTCCGATGCCCTCAGTTCACTCGCCGCCGAAGGCTATGACCTGGCGGTACGTCATGGTTTTCAGGTGCCGGAAACCCATGTGGCCTGGAAGCTGTGCGACACCGGCTCGGTGCTGGTGGCCACCCGGGATTACCTGCAACACCACGGCGAACCGCGCGAGCCCGGCGAGCTGTCGGCGCACAACTGCCTGTTCTACCCGCGCGGTGCCGACCAACCGGCCTGGACCTTCGAACGCAACCACAAAACCGTCGAACGCATCACCGTGCCCATCGCTGGCAGCTTCGCCACCAACAACAGCGAAGCCTTGCGCGATGCGGCCCTGCACCACCTGGGCATCGCCCTGCTCCCGGACTTCAGCGCCCACGCCGCGCTGGCCAGCGGCAAACTGGTACAGGTGCTCAAGGGCTGGACGCTCAAGGGCGCGTTTGCCGATGAAATCTATTTGATCCGCCCGTACTCACCCCATGTGCCCAAGTCGGTAAGTGCGTTGGTGGGGTATCTGAAAGACAGGCTATCCGGTGGGTTTGCATTCAAAGGGTAAAACTTATCCGTTGCCAGAAAGAACTAAAAGTCCATAATGGACAAATTAGTTTACGCCGGAGACACCCATGCTCACTCCTCCTTTTGTGATCGACCAGACCCAGGCCCGCGAACACCTGGCCCGCCTCGACGTACCGCAGATCCTGCGCGCGCTGTTTCGCGATCTGGCGGCCGGGCACGCGGTGCAGCCAGCGCAGCAGCTTGTGCAATTCCCCCACAGTGCCGGTGATTTCATCAACTACCTCGGTGTGTTGGCCAATGAGGGTGTGTATGGGGTCAAGACTTCGCCCTACATCGTGCGCGAACAAGGGCCGCTGGTAACGGCGTGGACGCTGCTGATGTCGATGCACACCGGCCAGCCGTTGTTGTTGTGCGACGCCGCCGAACTAACCACCGCGCGCACCGCCGCCGCCACGGCGTTGGCGGTGGACGCACTGGCCGCACCGCAGGCCCAACGCCTGGCGGTTATCGGCAGCGGCAAAGTCGCCCAGGCCCACGTGCAGTATGTGAAGAACCTGCGGGACTGGCAGAGCATCCGTCTGTTTTCGCCCAGCGCGGTCACGGCCAATCACGACGCCCTCCACTGCCTGGACCCGCGCCTGAGCATCGCCGCCAGTTGCGAGGCCGCCGTGGACGACGCCGATGTGATCCTGCTGTGTACCTCCTCGGCAGGCCCCGTGCTCGACCCGACACGCCTGACCAAACCGGCGCTGATCACCTCCATCAGCACCAATGCCCCGCGCGCCCATGAAGTGCCGCCCCACAGCCTCACGGGCATGCAGGTGTTCTGCGACTATCGCCAGACCACCCCCACCGCAGCCGGCGAAATGCTGATCGCCGCCGAACAGCACGGCTGGCACCCCCGCATGGTGCTTGGCGACCTATCCGAGCTGCTCAGTGACCTGGTGCCGCGCCCGACCTATGATCGCCACGTCTTCTTCCGTTCCATCGGCCTGGGCCTGGAAGACATCGCCCTGGCCAATGCCCTCTGGAGACAGCTATGAACCACGCGGACTACCTCATCATCGGCGGTGGCATTGCCGGCGCCTCCACGGGGTTCTGGCTATCGCCCCACGGCAAGGTGATCGTGCTGGAACGTGAAAGCCACCCGGCCTATCACTCCACCGGGCGTTCGGCGGCGCTCTATACCGCCGCCTATGGCACCCCGCAAGTGCGCGCGCTGACCCTGGCCAGCCGCGACTTTTTTGACCATCCGCCTGCCGGTTTCTGTGAACACCCGCTGCTCACGCCACGGGGCGAAATGACCGTGGACTTCAGCGGCGACCCGGCCGAATTGAACGCGCAATATCTGAGCGCCAAGGCCACTGTGGCGCAGGTCGTGCAACTGAGCGCCGATGAAGCCTGTGAGATGTTACCGATCCTGCGGCGGGAAAAAGTCCACGGCGCGATCTACGACCCCACCGCCAGCGACATCGACACCGACGCCCTGCACCAAGGCTATCTGCGCGGTATCCGGCGCAATGGCGGCGACGTGCGCACCGACAGCGAGGTGCTGGGCTTGAGGCGCGACAGTACCGGGCTCTGGCAGGTCAGCACCCAGGACGCCACCTTCACCGCGCCAATCATAATCAACGCCGCTGGCGCCTGGGCCGACCATATCGGCGGACTGGCCGGCGCCGCGTCCATCGGCCTGCAACCCAAGCGCCGCTCGGCGTTTATCTTCGCCGGCCCCGACGGTGTGGACAGCCATGCCTGGCCGATGCTGGTAGCGTTGGACGAAGCCTTCTACATGAAACCCGACGCCGGCATGTTCCTCGGCTCGCCGGCCAATGCCGACCCGGTGCAGGCACAGGATGTGCAGCCCGAAGAGTTGGATATCGCCATGGGCATCTACCAGATCGAAGAAGCCACCACCCTGAGCATCCGCCGCCCCACTCGCACCTGGGCCGGGCTGCGCAGTTTTGTGCACGATGGCGATCTGCTCAGCGGCTTCGATCCCCAGGTGCCGGGGCTGTACTGGGTCGCGGCGCAAGGCGGTTATGGGATTCAGACTTCACCGGCCATGGGCCAGGCCAGCGCGGCACTGGTGCGCGGAGTACCGCTGCCCCAGGCACTGACCCGCTTCGGTCTGGACGCTGATATGCTCTCCCCCGCCCGCCTGGAGCCCCATTGATGAACACCGCCGAACACGACAAAGCCCTGCAGAATTTCCGCGCGATTGCCGATGCGATCGCCACGCTGTTTTTCCCCCATGCCGAAGTAGTGCTGCATGACCTGCGCACACAAACCGTCGATTACATCGCCAACAACCTGTCTAAACGCGCCATCGGCGATGACTCGGCGCTGGAGGACATGCTCAGCGAGGAAATCAGCGAAGTGAATATCGGCCCGTACGAGAAGCTCAACTGGGACGGTCAGAAAATTCGCAGCCTGAGCACTGTCCTGCGCGACGCCCAGGATCGTCCGTTGGCGGTGCTGTGCATCAACTTGAATATCTCCCTGTTCGAAAACGCCAAGGCTGCGCTGGACCTGTTCCTGTCGCCGAGCAGACTGATCCCGCAGCCGGACGCCCTGTTTCGCGATGACTGGCAGGAGCGCATCAACACCTTCCTCCACGCTTGGCTGCGCGAACGTCAACTGAGCCTGAACCTGCTGACCCGCGACCACAAACGCGAACTGGTACTGGCGCTGCACGCCGAAGGCGCGTTCAAGGGCAAGAGCGCCTCGAACTACGTGGCCAATGTGCTGGGCATGGGGCGGGCCACGGTCTACAAGCACTTGAAGGAGCTCAAGGGCTGATCGAATGAGGTAACGGGCCTGATTGCAGTGGTGACTGACATTTATCGGGGGCAAGCCCCCTCCCACACTTGGAGCACCAGGCACCAGCCATACCCTGTGGAAGGGGAATTGCCTGTGGGAGGAGGCCTGCCCTCTCCCACACTTGGAACACCGGGCTTCAGCCATACCCTGTGGAAGGGGAATTGCCTTTGGAAGGAGGCCCTCTCCCACACTTAGAGCACCGGGCATCAGCCATACCCTGTGGGAGGGGGCTTGCCCCCGATGGCGGTCTTGAAGTGCGCCCCAAAAGTTGGACAGTAATTGTCTAGGCTACAGCGGAACGGGCTCTGTACTCTACAGGGCTCAGT
>NZ_JBHGZU010000035.1:0-14303 GCF_042610415.1 Pseudomonas sp. MD330_10 | reverse complement strand
TTATCCCGTCTGTGTTTTCACGAATTGAGTGCTTGGCATACTGGGGGCGTCCATGTATGAGCGGGCTTGCCCCGCGCGAGGCCGGCTCGCTCACCACACAAATCGGTGCATTCAGTGACATCGGCTGTTATGAAGCGGGTTTGGCCTCGGCCAGCGCCTGTTGCGCCAGTTCCTTCTCTGCTTCTTTGAGGTCGTCTTCACTGATCATTTCTGCAATCGCGCGCAAACGCTCGACCACCCGGGCGTTGACGGTGCCTTCCGGGAATTGCCCTTCGGCATCCGGCTCGCCGGCATCCTCGCCCACCAGCAGGCTCAAGGCTTCATCGGCCTGGCGTACCGCGTAGATGTGGAACTGCCCAGCCCGCACGGCCTGCAGCACCTTTTCATCGAGCATCAGTGTGGCAACGTTGGCCTGGGGAATGATCGCCCCCTGCTCACCGGTCAGCCCACGGGCTTCGCAGAGACGGAAGAAACCTTCGATCTTCTCGTTAACCCCACCCACCGCCTGCACTTCACCAAACTGGTTGATGGAGCCGGTGATGGCAAAGCACTGCTTGAGCGGGGTTTTCGACAGCGCCGAGATCAACGTGCACGCTTCGCCGAGGGACGCACTGTCACCGTCCACGTAGCCGTAGGACTGTTCCAAAGCGATGCTGGCCGAAATCGCCAGTGGGAATTCCTGGGCATAGCGGCTGCCCAGGTAACCGGTGAGGATCATCACGCCCTTGGAGTGGATCGGCTGGCCGAGGTTGACCTCACGCTCGATGTCGACAATCCCGCTGCCGCCGGGGTACACGGTGGCAGAAATCCGCGCCGGCACGCCGAACGCCGAGTCGCCCACTTCCAGCACCGTCAGGCCGTTGCACTTGCCGACCGCCGCACCGGCGGTGTCGATCAGGATCACCCCGGCGAGCATATCGTCGAGAATCCGCGCCGACACCCGCCCGGTGCGCGTGGCCTTAGCCTTGAGTGCGCGTTCGATATGGCCGGCGTCGGTCATCTCGTCGCCCGCCAGGTGACGAATGAAATCCGCCTCGCTGACCAATTGGAACAGATCACCAATACGCGCCGACAAACGCCCTTGATGCTCCGCCAGCCGCGCGCTGTAAGTGGCCAGGCGCGCCACGGCGTCGGATGTCAGCGGCGCCATACCCTCTTCCGAGGTGCGGGTTTTGAGCAACTGCGCGAACTGCTCCAGGCTTTCGTCGACCATCGGGATGTCTTCGTCGAAGTCCACCAGCACCCGGAACATTTCCTGGAAGTCCGGATCGGCGTCCTGCAACGCGTAGTACAACTGACGCGAACCGATAATGATGACTTTGACCTGCAGCGGGATCATCTGCGGGTTGAGGGTCACGGTGGCCAGACGCCCCAATTCGCCCAGCGGCGACTCCATTTTCAGCTTGCGCGACTGCAGGGACCGCTTGAGGGCGTCCCACACGAACGGCTCGCTGAGCATTTTTTCCGCTTCAAGGATCAGAAACCCGCCATTGGCGCGGTGCAACGCGCCTGCGCGCAGTTGGCGATAGGTGGTGTAGAGCGCGCCCTGATCGGTGCTGTATTCGATACGCCCGAACAGGTTGTCGTAGGTCGGGTGCGGCTCGAACACCACCGGTGCGCCGCCGTTGACCGGATGGCCCACCACCAGGCTCGGGCAGTACTGCTCTTCCAGCAGCTTGCGGGCCTGGGCATCGGTCTTGGCATCATCCACCAATTGCTCGACCACGGTCTTGAGCAGGTACACCTGCATGGCTTGCAGGTAACCGCAGACGGCCGCGTTTTCCGCGTACTTTTCCGACAGCGGCGCCAGCAATGGCTGAAGGGCCAGGGTGATGGTTTCTTCGTTGAACTGGCGCAGTTGGTTATTCGACTCGCGTTTCCACTGCGGCAGGCTGGCCAGCTCTTCGTTGAGGCGTTCTTCCAGCTCGGAAATATCGGTGTGAAAGCGCTCGCGGTCGGCTTCCGGCAACTGCGAGAACTCGGCCTCGTCCAGAGCCTTGCCGTCGAGCATCGGCGTGAACGCGATATTGGAGCTGTCGCGGTACAGCGCCACGTCTTTTTCCAGGGCCAGGCGTTCGATCACGTCCAGCGCTTTGTCGTAACGCTGGTTGAAGGCGCGGTCGATAGCGCTCTTGCGCTGCTGGTAGGTAGGGTGTTCGAACACGGCCGGGAACGTGGCCACCAGGTTGTCGATCAGCGCGTTGATATCGGTAATGAACGCTGCGCCTCCCCCGGCGGGCAACTCAAGGGCGCGCGGCTCGCGAGGTTCATCGAAGTTATTGACGTAAACCCAGTCCGACGGGGTTTGCAGGCGCTTGCCTTCGGCCTTCAGGTAGCGTTTGACGAACGAAAAGCGACCGGTGCCCGGCTCCCCCATGACAAAAACGTTGTAACCGGGGCGTGGCATGGCCACACCGAACTGCAAGGCTTCAACCGCGCGTTCCTGGCCAAGCACACCGCGAAAGGGCTCCAAATCATTGGTGGTCGAGAAGCTGAACTGTTCAGCGGAGAAAGGGCGAGTCAGCGCATCGGGCGCTAGACGCAGGCTGGCAGCAACAGGATCAGGCATCGGGCTTCCTTACATCAGGCGGGGCAGATAGCGGCATTCTGGCTCCCCCTTGCGCGCTCTGGCAAGGCGGGCCTCAGGGAAAGCATAGACGTGGGACGCCGCCGGCAGATATTTCATCAAATCGCCATCGGTTTTATAAAAACCCACGGAACCCTTCGAACGTGCCTAAACTCCAAACTGCGCGGGTTGGACTAATAACCGATCCCTAGGGCGCTATGAAGTGCCTGAACCCTTGTCCATTGGTTTGCACACAAAGAGAACAAAGCTATGAAACGGATCCTTCTCGGTACTCTCTTCACCGTCGTCTCCCTCAATGCAATGGCAGAAGCACCAGGTGGCCCGAACTGCGGTTGGGGCAACATGTTGTTCGAAGGCCAGCGCGGCACTCCGGCTCACTTCCTGGCTTCCACCACTAACGGCACCTCGGGTAACGCCACCTTCGGCATGACCTCGGGCACCAATGGTTGCAGCACCAACAGCGCGCTGACCTACGGCGGCAAGTCTTGGATTGCCATGAATGGCATGATGAACGAGCTGTCCGAAGACATGGCCAAGGGTAATGGCGAAGCACTGACCACCTACGCCGTGGTACTGGGTGTTGCGCCCGAAGATCGCGAGCACTTCGCTGCCGTGACTCACGAGCACTTCCAGCAAATCTTCAGCAAAGCTGACGTCACTGCTGACGACGTGCACAACAACACCCTCGCTGTACTGAAAAGCGATGCCCGTCTGGCGAAATACGCGACCCAGGCTTAAGCTCGACCGACCCGCGCCTCTCCAGGCGCGGGTTTTATTTTTGGGCCCGCCTCCCCTTTGGGTCTTTCTATTTCCGACTTAAGTTGCCTTTATGCTCAAACGAATTGCCTGCCTGGCACTCTTCGCCTGCGCCCCGCTGTATGCGGCCCCGCACCTTGATGATCAACGTTTGCAGCAATTGGCCAACGATCCGTTCTGGCTTTCCCTGGGCCATTACGAAGCCGGCAAGCTCAAAGGCTGGCGCAGTTATGTCAGCGATAAGAAATTTTTCCTGGCGGCCGATGGTGCTCACCATCCGGACGCGGAACTCAAGGCCACCGTCGACGCACTCTATGCGCCCGCCAGCTTGGGTGAAAAACACGCCCAATGCGTCTACCCCGCACGTACCCGCTGGCTCAAGGATCAGTTGCACCTGACCGACCTGCCCGCCGTGGACTGCGCCGAATTCAAGCAATGGTTCAAGGACGTCGCCCCCCACAGTGCGGTGATGATCTTCCCGGCGGCCTACCTCAACAGTCCGTCGTCGATGTTCGGCCACACGTTGTTGCGTATCGACCAGGCCGACGTGCAAAGCAACAACACCGCACTGCTTAGCTACGCGATTAATTTCGGCGCGTATATCGAAGGCTCGGACAACAGCATTCTCTACGCCTGGAAGGGCCTGATGGGCGGCTACCCCGGCCTTTTCGCGCTGGTGCCCTACCAGGAAAAACTCTCCGAGTACCGTAGCCTGGAGAACCGCGACCTGTGGGAATACCGCCTCAACCTTACCCAGGTCGAGACCGAGCGCATGGTCGAGCATGTGTGGGAACTCAAGCAGATCCAGTTCGATTACTTTTTCTTCGACGAAAACTGCTCTTATCGCCTGTTGGAACTGCTGCAAGTCGCCCGCCCCGGCCTGCGTTTGACCGAGCAATTCCCGCTGACCGCCATCCCCACCGATACGGTAAAAGCGGTGAAAGAAGCGGGTCTTGTAGAGAAAATCGACTATCGCCCGTCCCGCGAGCGCGAATTGCTTGAACGCGCCAAACCCTTGGATGGCGACGAGCAGCAATGGGTGCTCAAGATCAGCGACGACCAGAAGCAATTGCAGGAGCCGGCCTTCAAGGCCCTGCCCCGCGAGCGTCAGGCCCTGATTATCGACGCGGCTTATCGCCTGGGCCGCTACCGCGCCAATGGCCTGGAACGCGACACCGTCCGCTCCCAACGCAGCTTCGAGCTGCTGCGCGCGATCAACCAGAACCCTGCGCCCGACCTCAAGATCCAGCCGCCCGGCCTGCCGGAAGACGGCCATGAATCCCGCACCTGGCAAGCCGGTATCGGCACCCGTGGCGACAAGGCTTTCGGCGAATACGGCCTGCGCATGGCTTACCACGACCTCAACGACAACGCTGAAGGCTTCCCCCTCGGCGCGCAGATCGAAATCCTGCAAATGAAACTGCGCCAGTACGAAGGCAACCACTGGCAGTTGCAACAACTGGACCTGGCCACCATCCGCTCCCTGACCCCGCGCAACGCGTTGCTGCAGCCCTGGTCCTGGCAAGTCACCGGCGGCCTGGAACGCGTACCGGGCAAACACGACGACGAAACCCTGGTCGCCCATGTCAACGGCGGCGCCGGCAGCACCTGGCAACTGCGCGACGACATGCTCGGCTTCGCCCTCGGCACCGTGCGTGTGGAACACAACAACGACTTCAACGAAGCCATCTCCCCGGCCGCTGGCTTTAACACCGGCGTACTGTGGAAAAACCCGCTGGGCAACCTGAGCCTGGAAGCCAAAGGCGATTTCTTCACCAATGGCGAAGTGCGGCGCAGCCTCAGCCTCAACCAACAGTGGGAACTGTCCCGCAACCTGGGCCTGCGCCTGAGCGCCCAGCGCGAATACAGCCATCTATCCTCACCGGTCAATGAAGTGATGCTTGAAGTGAAGTGGTACCACTACTGACCAACGCCTGGCGAAAATCAAAAATGCGGGAAGGGGCAAGCACCCTCCCCCATTTGTTAGCATTGCCCGCACCATCAGGAGTTCACTCGACATGGCCGTTACCTGCACCACCCTTGAAGAAGTTCGAAACAATATCGACCGCCTCGACCAACAAATCGTCACTCTTCTGGCCGAACGCGGCCGCTACGTCTCCCAGGCCGCCCACTTCAAAAAAGATGCCGATGGCGTCAAGGCCCCACAGCGGGTCGAACAAGTGATCGCCAAAGTGCGCAACCTGGCGGAGGTGGCGGGCGCCAATCCGCAAGTCACCGAACAGGTTTATCGCGCCATGATTGCGGCGTTTATCCAGCAGGAATTGGCTGAGCACGCAGCGCTGACCACGCAGCAGGCGACCTAACCCCTAAAGCGGGCTGAGCAAAGATTTGGCCTCTACCGTTAAGGCCAACACATTTCTCACACCCCCTTCACATCCGTCCGACGAAACCCCTTCTAGACTTTCCCTATCAGCCGTAAAACGGCCAGGGAGTACGCCATGTGGCGGTATGCGGTCATGTTGTGGGCGGTAATGGGGTTGGCGGGTTGCCAGACGACCCATCAGGAATTGTTGGCCAAGGGTTATCCACCGGCCTTCGCCGATGGCTTTGACGATGGCTGCAGCAGCGGTCGCCAGGCGGCTGGGGTGATCAGTGGGGAGTTTCGCAAGAATGTGCCGCGCTATCTGCAAGAGCGGGAGTACGCCGAGGGCTGGGAGGACGGTTTTCGTCAGTGCAAGGCGATGCGGGAGAACGAAGAACTGCGCGATTACAAAGAGCGCCATTGGGATGAGCGCGAACGCGAGTGGCAGCAGGAGAAGGATCGCGATGCAGCCCGGGCCTATCGCTCGCAATAGGTCGCTTTCAGACATCCATCGAAACTAAAGCACAGCGAACATGGCCCAAGCTCCATAGAGGGAGATCATCATGAGCCGTGCTTTTGTAAATGAAGACAACGCCGCCGCCCAGGCCGATCAGCCGGTGGAGCGTCAAGTCAGTGAGCAACCCAACCGCCTGACCGCGCAAGGTCTGGCGCAGTTGCACGCCAAAGTCGCGCAGTTGCAGCAGGAACATGGCGCCGAATCCGCCAAGGGCGAGCAGGCCGATAAACAGCGCCAAGCCGACCTTGAGCGGGATTTGCGCTATTTCAACCAGCGGGTGCAAAGCGCCCAGGTGGTGGCGCCTGCCACGTCCACCGATCAGGCGCAGATCGGCAGCTGGGTCACCTTCGCCAACGAGCAGGATGAGCAGCAACGCATCCAATTGGTGGGTGAAGACCAGGCCGACGCCAGTGCAGGGTTGATCAACTGGGGCTCGCCCCTTGGCCGCGCGTTGCTCGGTGCGCGGGTCGGTGACGAGGTGCTCTGGAAGCGCCCCGTCGGCGATCAGTTGATCGAAGTGCTGCGCATCGACACCGAGGCCTAGACGATGCCTTGGGCCAGCATTGCGTCGGCCACTTTGACGAAACCGGCGATATTCGCGCCTTTGACGTAGTTAACCCGGCCGTTTTCTTCGCCGTAGTGCACACACGCGTGATGGATCGATTGCATGATGGCGTGCAGCTTGCTGTCCACCTCCCCGGCGGTCCACAGCAAGCGCATGGCGTTCTGCGACATTTCCAGGCCGCTCACCGCCACGCCACCGGCATTGGATGCCTTGCCCGGTGCGAACAGAATGGCTGCCTCGATAAAGATATCCACAGCCTCCAGCGTGGTCGGCATATTGGCGCCTTCGGCCACGCAGAGGCAGCCGTTACGCAGCAAGGTGCGGGCGGCGTCGGCGTCCAGTTCGTTCTGGGTCGCACAGGGCAAAGCGATGTCACAGGCCAGCGCCCACGGCGTTTGGCCTTTGCGGAACTCCAGGCCAAAGCGCTCGGCCAGTTCGCTGATACGGCCGCGCTGTACGTTTTTCAGTTCCAGCAGCGCCGACCATTGCTCCTCGGTCAAACCGCTTTCGGCGTACAGGGTGCCTTCGGAGTCAGACAGGGAAATCACCTTGCCGCCCAAGTCCATGACCTTACGCGCCGCGTATTGCGCCACGTTGCCGGACCCGGATACCGCGACGCGCTTGCCTTCCACGCGCTGGCCGTCGCGCTTGAGCATTTCTTCGGCAAAGTACACACAGCCAAAACCGGTGGCTTCGGGACGGATCAGGCTACCGCCGTAGGTCATGCCCTTGCCGGTCAGCACCGAGGTGAATTGGTTGCTCAGGCGCTTGTATTGACCAAACAGGAAGCCGATCTCCCGGGCACCCACGCCGATATCACCGGCCGGCACATCGACGTCCGCACCGATATGCCGATACAGCTCGCTCATAAACGCCTGGCAGAAACGCATCACCTCGGCGTCGCTCTTGCCCTTGGGATCGAAGTCCGACCCCCCTTTGCCGCCGCCCATGGGCAACGAGGTCAGGGAATTCTTGAAGGTCTGCTCGAAAGCGAGAAACTTCAAAACCCCCAGGTTCACCGACGGATGGAAACGCAGCCCGCCCTTGTACGGGCCGATGGCGCTGTTCATCTGAATGCGGAACCCGCGATTGACCTGGACCTTGCCGTGATCATCCACCCACGACACCCGGAACGTAATCGCACGCTCGGGCTCGCACATCCGCTCCAGAATGCCCGAAGTCAGATAGTGCGGATTGGCTTCGAGAAACGGCCACAGGCTGCGCAAGACTTCTTCTACGGCCTGGTGAAATTCCGGCTGATCAGGGTCACGTTTCTTTAGGCGAGCGAGGAAGGATTCGACGGATTCGATCATGAAAAGTCTCGGCAAATTGATTGTTTTTAAATGAGATTGGGCCGGACTTTAACAATTCATGTCGCACCGCGACAGGGCGAAATGTCGCTTTTGTGAATTTAAATGGTGCATTGGATGTAAATAAACCGGGGAAACGGGAGTTTTCTGCACTTTAAAGGGGATTGCCAGGCTAGGGGTCTGCACCGTCGAGGGAACTGCTATCGAGGTCAAGCCACCTCCCACATTTGATCGGTGTGGGTCAGGGGAATGTGCAAAAAAAACGGTGCCCGAAGGCACCGTTTTTTTAACCGGCCCGGGATCAGGCCAGTTTTTTGTGACGTACACGGTGTGGCTGGGCAGCGGCATCGCCCAGGCGCTTCTTGCGATCGGCTTCGTACTCGGTGTAGTTGCCTTCGAAGAACACCGCTTGGGAGTCATCTTCGTACGCCAGGATGTGGGTCGCGACGCGGTCAAGGAACCACCGATCGTGAGAGATCACAATGGCGGCGCCTGGGAAGTCCAGCAGGGCTTCTTCCAGGGAACGCAGGGTTTCGACGTCGAGGTCGTTGGACGGTTCGTCGAGCAGCAGGACGTTGCCGCCCTCTTTCAGGGTCAGGGCCAGGTGCAAGCGGCCGCGCTCACCACCGGAGAGGTCCTTGACGAACTTCTGCTGGTCGCCGCCCTTGAAGTTGAAACGGCCGACGTAGGTGCGCGACGGGATTTCATAGTTGCCGATGCGGATCTGGTCGGAACCGTCGGAAATCTGCTGGAACACGGTCTTGCTGCCGTCCAGGTCGTCACGGCTCTGGTCGACACAGGCCAGTTGCACGGTTTCGCCGATTTCGATGCTGCCCGAATCCGGGGTTTCCTTGCCCATCAGCATGCGGAACAGTGTGGATTTACCCGCACCGTTACCGCCGATAACGCCGACGATCGCGCCTTTTGGCATGGAGAACGACAGGTTGTCGATCAGCACGCGGTCGCCATAGCCTTTAGTGACGTTCTTGAATTCGATGACCTTGTCACCCAGGCGCGGGCCGGCCGGGATGTAGATCTCGTTGGTTTCGCTGCGCTTCTGGAATTCCTGCGACTGCATCTCTTCAAAGCGTTGCAGACGCGCCTTGGATTTGGACTGGCGGGCCTTGGCGCCTTTGCGCACCCATTCCAGTTCTTCCTTCATGGCCTTTTCGTGAGCCGATTGCTGCTTGGATTCGGCGGCCAGACGCTCGGACTTGGCTTCCAGCCAACCGGAGTAGTTGCCCTCGTAAGGGATGCCGGCGCCACGGTCGAGTTCGAGGATCCAACCCGCCACGTTGTCCAGGAAGTACCGGTCGTGCGTAATCGCAACCACGGTGCCCGGGAAATCGTGGAGGAAATGCTCCAACCAGGCGACGGAATCGGCGTCCAAGTGGTTGGTCGGTTCGTCGAGCAGCAGCATGTCGGGGGCCGACAGCAGCAGACGGCACAAGGCCACGCGACGCTTTTCACCACCGGACAGGTGTTCGACTTTGGCATCCCACGCCGGCAGGCGCAGCGCGTCGGCGGCGACTTCCAGCTGACGCTCCAGGTTGTGACCGTCGCCGGCCTGCAGGATGGCTTCGAGCTTGGCCTGTTCGGCGGCCAGTTTGTCGAAGTCGGCGTCCGGCTCGGCATAGGCGGCATAGACTTCATCCAGGCGCGCCTGGGCGTCCTTGATCACGCTGACGGCCTCTTCGACCACTTCACGCACGGTCTTGGCCGGGTCCAGCTGCGGCTCCTGCGGCAGATAACCGATGTTCAGTTCGGGCATCGGGCGTGCTTCGCCTTCGAACTCGGTGTCGACGCCAGCCATGATTTTCAACAGGGTGGATTTACCCGAGCCGTTGAGGCCGAGCACGCCGATCTTGGCGCCGGGGAAGAAGGACAACGAAATGTTTTTCAGGATTTCCCGCTTCGGAGGGACAACTTTGCCCAGCCGATGCATGGTGAAGACGTATTGAGCCATGGTGAACCTAGCGTCAGTGACTGATGAATTGAGCGGGCGAAGCCCGTGCCAGGCCATGCGCCGCGCGAGCCTTTGACTATCATCAATGCCAGCGAGCGGAAAAAGCCTGAATATCTGGGGCTGGAACGCCCCCGCGTAACCGGCAAAGCTACCTGAATGCGCTTGGTCAGTCCAGCCAGGCGGGACTGGCACTTTGCCACAACACAAGGCATGCTAGCCGCCCTCCGGGCGTCCGGCTTATAGTGCACGTCGCGCGCCAGTCCAGCCAAACCGCAGGATTACAGCTTGTCCAAAGTCACGCCGCCAACTCCCTTGCGCGCCGCTCATTTAGCGCCGGGAGCGCCCCTGCACGGTCCTCTTAAAGGCGCACTGGCGACGCTCGTCTTGCTGCTGCTCGCTTTATTGTTCTGGCAGTTGCTGGATCAACTGCAGCAAAACCAGAAAAACCAGCAGCAATACACCATCGACTACAGCGCCGACCTGGCCGAACAGATCAGCCTGAACATGGCCCTGAGCGCCAAAATCGCCCTGAACCTGCTGCCGATGGTCGAAGCACCGCGCGACCGCGAACAGCAACAGGCACTGATGCTGACCTTGCAACGCTCCTTGCCGGAATTACGCAGCGTGGCCCTGCTCGCCCCCAGCGGCGCGATGATCAGCGACAGCGCGCCCGATAGCCAGGACGCCGCCTGGCTCGAAGATCTGGTACAGCGCAGCCACGGCCAAGCCTATTACCTGAGCAACAACGACGACGGTTCGCTCATCTATCTGTTGCTGCACCAGCCAAGCGGCGGTTCCAGGGTGTACTGGGCGTTGCGGCTGGCACCGGAGTACCTGACCAACCTCACCCGCCAGGACAACCCGGGCCAGCGCCCGGCGTGGGCCATCGAGAACCGCCTCAACCACCGCGTGATCAGCCGTGACAGCGGCATGCCGGCCCAATGGACCAGCGCCCTGACCCCGGACGAATTGAACAAAAGTGTACTGGTCACGCCTCTGAGCAAAAGCGATTGGCAACTGCGCGGCCTGTTCGACCGCAGCGCCGTGCTTGAGGAACTGCTACCGGCGTTCATCGGCAAATGCCTCCTGGGCCTGGCCTTCTCGCTGGTCCCCGTGATCGTTCTGTTTAACATGCGCCGTCGTCAGCGCCAGGTGCATGAGGGACGCCGCCGTTACCAGGACATTTTCGAAGGCACCGGCGTGGCCCTGTGCGTGCTTGACCTATCCGGCCTCACCACGTTCTTTGAACGCGCGCACCTGCGCAGCCGCGAACAATTGAACGCCTGGCGGCATGCCAACCCGGACGACTATCGCCAACTGCTCGATGAGCTGCGCATCACCGAAGTCAACCAGGTCGCGGTACGCCTGCTCAACGTGGGTTCGTGCGAAGACGCCTGGGAACGCTTGATCAGCGATTGCCCGAACAACGTTACCTCCATCGGTTACCAGATCCTCGAAGCGGTCCTGACCCAACAGGACCAGTTAGAGCTGGAAATCCAGCTCAACGATGTGGCCGGCAACGATCAATACCTGTGGCTGGTGATGCGCTTGCCAGAGCAGCAGGACGATTTCAAGGCGGTGATTCTCAGTATCAGCGATATCACCAGTCGCAAGCTGATCGAACTGTCCCTGGTGGAGCGCGAAAGTTTCTGGTCGGACGTGGTCCGCACAGTGCCGGACCACCTGTATGTACAGGACGTGATCAGCCAGCGCATGATTTTCAGCAACCACCACTTGGGCCAGACCCTAGGCTATAACCGCGTCGAACTGCAGCAAATGGGTGAGTACTTCTGGGAAATCCTGCTGCATCCCGAAGACGCCGAGCATTATCACGACTTGCGCCAGCAGCAACGCCAGACCGGTTATGCCACCCAACTGCACTGCCAACTGCGCTTTCGCCATCGCAACAACCAGTGGCGACGTTTCGATATCCGTGAACAGGCCCTGGCCCGGGACAAAACCTCTCAAGTCACCCGCATTATCGGGGTGGCCAAGGACATTACCGACCAGATCGAAGCCAGCGAATCTCTGCGCGACAGCGAGCAGCGCTACCGCATGTTGGCCGAGAGCATCAGCGACGTGATCTGCTCCACCGACAGCAATTTGGCCCTTAATTACATCAGCCCTTCGGTCAACGCGGTGTTGGGCTATGACGTGGACTGGGTGTTCAAGAACGGCTGGCAATCGATCATCGCCAACCCGCAGCAACTGGCCGGCATTTACAGCCTGGTGGAACAGGTCAGCCGCGCCCTGGGCGACCAGGAGGCCCTGAGCAAGCTGCGCGATCAGGTGCAGACCCAACTGTTTCTGTTCGACTGCCTGCGCGCCGACGGTCGTAAAGTGCCGATCGAATTGCGGGTGGTGCTGGTGTGGGACGAGCACGGCACGTTCGAGGGCATCCTCGGCGTCGGTCGGGACATCAGCCAGCAACGCCGCGCGGAAAAAGACCTGCGCATGGCGGCCACGGTATTCGAGCACTCCACGTCGGCGATCCTGATCACCGACCCGGCAGGCTATATCGTGCAGGCCAACGAAGCGTTCAGCCGGGTCAGCGGTTATGAAGTGGCGGATGTGCTCGACCAGTTACCCAACATGCTCACCGTCGATGAGCAGCAGGAAGCCCACTTGCGCTATGTGCTCAAGCAATTGCATCAGCACAGCACCTGGGAGGGCGAAGTGTGGCTCAAGCGCCGCAACGGCGAGCATTACCCGGCCTGGGTGGGTATCACCGCCGTGTTCGACGATGAAGGCGATTTGGCCAGCTACGTGTGTTTTTTCAGCGATATCAGCGAGCGCAAGGCCAGCGAGCAGCGCATCCACCGCCTGGCCTATTACGACGCCCTGACCCACCTGCCCAACCGCACATTGTTCCAGGACCGCCTGCACACTGCGTTGCAGTCGGCCGAACGGCAGAAGTCGTGGGTGGTGCTGATGTTCCTTGACCTGGACCGTTTCAAACCGATCAACGACTCCCTGGGCCATGCCGCCGGCGACCGCATGCTCAAGGAAATGGCGACCCGTCTGCTAGGTTGTGTGGCCGAAGACGACACCGTGGCGCGCATGGGCGGCGACGAATTCACCCTGTTGCTGCAACCGCGGGTCAACCGTGAAATGGCGCTCAACCGCGCCATTCATGTGGCCGAGCAAATCCTAGCGAGCCTGGTGAGGCCGTTCGTGCTGGAGGGCCGCGAGTTCTTTGTGACCGCCAGTATCGGTATCGCCTTGAGCCCGCAGGATGGTAACGAGCTGAGCCAGCTCATGAAAAACGCCGACACCGCGATGTACCACGCCAAGGAACGCGGCAAGAACAACTTCCAGTTCTACCAGGCCGACATGAACGCCAGCGCCCTTGAACGCCTGGAACTGGAAAGCGACCTGCGCCACGCCCTCGACCAGAACGAATTCGTGCTCTATTACCAGCCGCAATTCAGCGGCGACGGCAAACGCCTGACCGGCGCCGAGGCGCTGCTGCGCTGGCGCCATCCGCGTCGCGGGCTGGTGCCGCCGGGGGACTTTATCCCCGTGCTGGAAGAGTTGGGCCTGGTAGTAGACGTGGGCGATTGGGTTATCGCCGAGGCATGTCGCCAGCTCAAGACCTGGCACCAGAACAAAGTCCGCGTGCCGAAAGTCTCGGTGAACATCTCCGCGCGGCAATTTTCCGATGGCCAACTGGGCACCCGCATCGCCACCATTCTGAAGGACACCGGCCTGCCGCCGGCATGCCTGGAGCTTGAGCTGACGGAAAGTATCCTGATGCGCGAAGTCAACGAAGCCATGCACATCCTCGACAGCCTGAAAAACCTGGGCCTGAGCATTGCGGTGGACGACTTCGGCACTGGTTACTCGTCGCTCAACTACCTCAAGCAGTTCCCCATCGATGTACTGAAGATCGACCGCACCTTCGTCGACGGCCTGCCGTCCGGCGAGCAGGATGCCCAGATCGCCCGCGCCATTATCGCCATGGCTCACAGCCTGAACCTGGCGGTGATCGCCGAGGGCGTGGAAACCCACGAGCAGTTGGACTTCCTGCGCGAGCATGGTTGCGACGAGGTACAGGGCTACCTGTTCGGGCGGCCAATGCCGGCGCATCGGTTCGAAGCGCAGTTCAGCAATGATGCGCTGTTCATGTTCGATTGAAGGGTGTGGCGCGGCCACAGGCCTCATCGGGGGCAAGCCCCCTCCCACATTTGAATGTATTCACAAGTGAAGTGCGCCCCAAAAGTTGGACAGTAATTGTCTAGGCTACAGCGGAACGGGCTCTGTACTCTACAGGGCTCAG
>NZ_JBHGZU010000034.1:0-15316 GCF_042610415.1 Pseudomonas sp. MD330_10 | reverse complement strand
CCGATGCCAGTATAGGCATCGGATTTTGATTTCTTGCGGCCAAAGGTCAAGCGAGAAGGCTTAACTGACTGGCATTAGGCGCGAAGGCCCCGTTTTTGTTCAGGCTCGGGTTTACTGACCCGGAATGTCCTTGCGCAGTTTCACCGGATCCTGCTGCTTTTTCTTTTTCGCGATGGCGGTGCGCATCTTGATGTTTACCGCTTCCACCGCCAACGAGAACGCCATGGCGAAGTAGACGTAACCCTTCGGCACATGCACATCGAAGGATTCGGCGATCAGCACGGTACCCACCACCAGCAGGAACGACAGCGCGAGCATTTTCAATGACGGGTGCTTATCGATGAACTCGCTGATCTTGCCGGCCGCCAGCATCATCACCAGTACGGCGACGACGATCGCGGCGACCATGACCGGCACATGGGACACCATGCCGACCGCAGTGATCACCGAGTCCAGGGAGAACACGATGTCGATGATCGCGATCTGGATGATGGTGTAGATGAACTTGCCACCGGCGCCCTTGGGCTCCTCGTGGGTTTCGTCTTCGCCTTCCAGCGCGTGGTACATCTCCTGGGAGCTTTTCCACAGCAGGAACAGGCCACCGAAGAACAGAATCAGGTCGCGACCGGAAATGCCCTGGCCGAGGACCACGAACAGGTCGGCGGTCAATTGCATCACCCAAGTGATCGACAGCAGCAGCATGATGCGCGTGACCATTGCCAGCGCCAGGCCGAAAATCCGGGTGCGCGCTTGCATGTGCTTGGGCATGCGGCTGACCAGGATCGAAATCATGATGATGTTATCGATGCCCAGGACGATCTCGAGGGCCGTCAGGGTGAAGAAGGCAATCCAGATCTCCGGATTGGTCAGCCATTCCATGTGTATTCCTTTGCGCAAGTGTTGAACCGCGCCGGTCTGGAACCGGCGCAGTGGGTTGTACGGTTATAGAGTGCTGAACAGCGGAAAAATCCCCATCAGCAAGGCGGCGAACATTATGCACAGGCACACCAGCACTGCCCACTTCAACGTAAAGCGCTGGTGGTCGCCAAATTCGATACCGGCCAGGGCCACCAGCAGGTAGGTCGAGGGGACCAACGGGCTGAGCAAGTGCACGGGCTGACCAACGATGGAAGCGCGGGCCATTTCCACGGCGGTAATGCCATAGTGGCTGGCGGCTTCGGCGAGTACTGGCAGTACGCCATAGTAGAACGCGTCGTTGGACATGAAGAACGTGAACGGCATGCTCACCAGCGCGGTGATCACCGCCAGGTACGGGCCCAACGCTTCAGGGATGACCGCCAGCAGGCTCTTGGACATAGCATCGACCATGCCGGTACCCGACAGAATGCCGGTGAAAATGCCCGCCGCGAAGATCAGCCCCACCACCGCCAGCACGCTGCCGGCGTGAGCGGCTACGCGGTCTTTTTGTTGTTGCAGGCACGGGTAGTTGACGATCATCGCGATGCTGAACGCCACCATGAACAGCACCGGCAGCGGCAACAGACCTGCAATCAGAGTGCACATCAGCGCCAGGGTCAGGGCGCCGTTGAACCAGATCAGCTTCGGACGGCGAGCGTCCGGGTACTGCGACACACTGATCTCGCTGTGGTCGATTTCGTCGCCTTGCAGGTGCAGTTCACCCAAGCGCGCACGTTCGCGCTTGCCGTACATGTAAGCGATCACCAGGATCGCCACCACGCCGGCGGCCATGGCGGGGATCATGGGTACGAAAATATCCGACGGGTCCACATGCAGCGCACTGGCGGCGCGGGCGGTGGGGCCACCCCAGGGGGTCATGTTCATCACGCCACCGGCGAGGATGATCAGGCCGGCCATGATCCGCGGGCTCATGCCGATGCGCTGGTACAGCGGCAGCATGGCGGCTACGCAGATCATGTACGTGGTGGCGCCGTCACCGTCGAGGGACACCACCAGGGCCAGCACCGCGGTGCCGACCGAGACTTTCAGCGGGTCGCCCTTGACCATCTTGAGGATCTTGCGCACGGCCGGGTCGAACAGGCCGGAGTCGATCATCAAGGCAAAGTAGAGGATGGCGAACATCAGCATCACGCCGGTCGGCGCGAGCTTGGTGATGCCTTCGAGCATCATCGGGCCGATCTTCGGCGCGAAGCCGCCGAACAGCGCGAACAGGATCGGCACAATGATCAAGGCGATCAGCGCGGACAAGCGCTTGGTCATGATCAGGAACATGAACGTGATGACCATGGCAAAGCCAAGGAAAGTCAGCATAGGAATACTCCAGGCGTAGCGCGGCTAGGGAATGGCGAACCGGAACGGTTCAGCGCAGAACGACAGTCACGAGGCTTACGGATGGAGTTGGAGCGAACAGGCGGGTACGGACGGACATCGGGGATCACCATTGTTGTTGTGTACAGCCGGTCTGTTGCCGGCAGTTGGGGGCGATCCTAGACGCGTAAGCTTTCAGCCAGCTTTCGCTGGCAAAACAGTTGTTAGTGGGAAGATGCGCGGTCTTCAGGGGAACGCATGTCAACTATCGCGGTGGCTTCAGGGCAGTTCGAGGCCGCCCGCTGCCTTGTGCAGACTGCGCAGATGTTCACCGACCTGCTTGAGGTTGGCTTCACAGGCTGCAATCTCGGCGGCACGGGACGGATCCAGCAGCGCCCTCACCTCTTTGTCCAACTCGCCGGTCAGCGACTGCAACTGCTTCTGGCGCTCGGCACTTTCCGACTCCAGGCGCGTGGCTTCCGACGGTTGCGGCAGACCGTAGCCGCCACTGCCCAGCAGTTCAGCCGGGCGGCTGAGAAAGCCGCTGTTGGCAAGGATCTGTTGCAACGTAGCGTTGGCTTTCTCCATGCCGCCGTTTTTCAACTCGCGGGCGCCGAGGTAACGCTGCTTGACCTCATCCTGGGCCAGCATCAGCTGTTTACGGAAGCTCGCCTGTTCCAACAGCAGCAACGCCGCACTGGTGCGCAGATCGGCCTGGTTGAACCACACGCGACGTTGCTCGGCGCTGAGGGAGAGCCAGTCTTCAACCTGAGTCTGTTTGATCGGCAGATGTTTGCGCAGCACGTCGAACATGGCCTGGTAGCGTTCGCGGAAGGAGTCGAAGTGATACCCCAGGCGCAGCGCTTCACGTTTGTCGTCCAGCACGCTGGTATCGGCCAGACCGCGAGCCTGCAGTACTTCCAGCAAACCATTGGGTGTGATGTTGTCCAGGCCGGTCAGCTGCGGGTTGGCGCTGCCGCTGCGCAACAGTTTCAGGCTTTCCACGGCACAGTTATTGGACAGGAAGAAATAGTTGCCGTCGTAGCTCCAGTGCATTTCGGCGGCGTGCTCGACGGTTTCGTTGATCTCCCGGCGCGTGAGTTTCAGCGGGACGGAGGCCAGGCCGCGCAGTTCGGTCTTGGTGTATTCATCGATCACCTGCGCCAGCGGCAATACGAACAGCCGTGACGGGTACTTGCCCACCAGACCGTCCCAGCTCGACAGTTGCACGTCACCGACGAAAGCGCGGTAGGACAGCACCAGGTGCTGGTCCAGATCCAGCCGACAGTCCGGCCCACGCGGGCGGCCCGGGGCGCAGATCACCAGACGCAACATGCTGTGGCCCCAACGGCTCACCAGGTTCTGGTTGGCTTCGGCCAGCAAGTAATCAATCTGGTACACCCGCTCGGGATCGATATGACCCAGCGGCGTTTTGGCGAAATCGTTGCCGGCATTGAGAAACGCGTAAGTCTTGGCGCAGGCATCCTGTTCGGGCGGGGCCCAGCCGAAGTGATCGCGGTAGTAACGGAACAGTGCCGGGCGCCGGCAAGCGTAGCTCGGGTCGAGGAGGAAGTACTCCATATTGACCGCGACGAATTCCAGCGGGCTGGTGGTTTCGTACAGGTCAGGGCTGCGCACCACCTGGCGGTTGTGTTGTTCGCGTTCGCCGCGCCTGCCGACGTATTGTGGCCAGCCGGCGAGGTCGAGCAATCGCGGGTCATCGCTGAGGGTGAAGCGTCGGTCGTTCTGGCCACGGCACTGATCCGGCAGGCCGATCACGCCGGTGATGCTGTTCTGGCGACTGCAGCGCTGGATCAGCCTGCGTTCGTCTTCGGGCCACAGGCGCGCGCGATCATAGATGTGAGTCAGTTCATGCAGGACCGTGGCCAGCATTTCCCGGCGCACGGTGCCGTGGGGGCGATTGGTTTTATGCGTGGCGGCGCTGCCGTCGGTCAGGCTGGCCAACAGGTTGCGGTTGAGGTCCAGCTCAGACACTAGGGAGGCTTGGCCGTAAGCGTTTGCAGGCATCTGGTCGGTCCAGCCGACATCGATGCGTCGGTCCAGTTGCTCGATAAAGCGCGGCGGCAATGAGCGCATCGCGTCATCGAGCAATGCCTGGCTGGCCTGCTGTTCAGCCGGGCTCAAGCCCTCGGTCTTGAGCCGCAGTTGCAGGCTGGCCTGGGCAGCGCTGGCGCATAGCAGCACAGTCCCGGCCAGGAGCCAGGCCGCGAGGCGCCTCACAGTGCGAGGATGGCTTCGGCGAGAGTCTGATCGCTGGCATCGCGTGCTTCAGGCAGGCGGGTTCGAAGAGTATCGAAGGCGGCCTCCAGTTGCGCGCCACGGATTTCGCCGTTGGTGGCGACAAAACTGGCGGCGTCGTCGTGGGCTTCGCGTACGACCTTGGAGTCGCGGATGGAGGTGGTGGTGTCCGAGGTGAAATCAATGGTGCGACCGGAGGCGCGCACAATGATGTTACTGGTGGCCACCAGGGTATGCGCCTGGGCAACATCGGCCAACAACAGCAGGCCAAGGGTGGCGACGATCAGCGGGCTACGCATGGAATGACTCCGAAATACAAAGGTGATTATTGGACGAGAATTGCTTTCGCCAGTTCAAGGTCGCTGGCGATAAGTTTTGGCTGGCTGTGGCGCAGGTAATCCAGCGCCGATTCCAGCCGTGCTCCCCGCCACTGGCCGTCAGTGGCAATGAAAGCGGCGGCATCATCCTGGGCCGCCATGACGACTTTTCTGTCGAAAGGTGCGGAAGTCACTTTGCTGGTGGCGTACGCGCTCGCGACGGTGCCCTGAATGGTCACGTCAAAGGCAGAGGCAATGGGCGACCAACTGGCAGAAAACAACATAGGAACGATGAGCAAACGGTATGAAAAAGCCATAGCACTCGACAACTGAAAACGAGCGGCAAGGCTAGCGCAAAGCCCCGGCAAGGGCCAGTGCGAAGGCATCCGGGAGCGGCAGAGGCTCCCGTTGCATGGTGTTTCAGATCGCCAGGATGGCTTGGGCCAATTGTGCGTCCGTCGCGGTGTTCAATTGCGGAGCTTGTTGGCGGATCTGAGCCAGGGCGCTTTCCAGCTTCACACCACGAATTGCACCTTCGCTGGCGACAAAGCTGGCGGCGTCGTCACGGGCGGCGCGTACGACCTTGTTGTCACGTAGGGACGAAGTGGCATCGGAGGTAGCGTCGGACGTGGCTTTCAGGGCGCCAACGATGGAGTCGGTGGTCACGATAAAGCTGCTCGCGTTGGCAGTGGTAGCCAGGGTCAATAGCGCAGCGGCACTCAGCAAGCGAAGACGGGACATGGTGTGACTCCTTTAAATGAACGATAAGTGGTGCAGAACAGTCGTTGGGGATCAGACGCCTGCTCCCCGTGCTTCGCCACTCGGTTGCTGGATATTAGTCGCCACTTCTGCCTTCGGATAGCTTCTTGACTGCTTAGTCACGCCAGAAGGGCTTGGACAGCTCGGCAATACGATCACCCTGCGTGATGCCTGCATCGGCCAAGTCTCGCGGATCAAGCTGAGCCAACTGGCGCCTACCGTGAGCACGCTGCGCCCAACGGCCAAGGCCGTCGACGATACGCCGTGTCAGCCGCTTATACAGAGCGTCTCGATTATTCATGGAAGGTGCCTTCGATTAGGTCTGAAGCACCATAGTGATCGGGCTATATCGAGCGATACAGATACACCGCGGGTAAATTGTACCGCTAAAGTGTTCTGTAATTATAACTGTACTGGTCTAGATATAGCGCTTCTGTTCAGCGCCAAAAATCGAATCCCCCAAACGACAAAGCCCGCCTCCGGTTTCCCGGGGCGGGCTTTGTTTTGTTCAATCTGGTTGCTGGCAGTGGACCTAAGCAGGTCAGGGCCAGCGAGCGCTCATTAGCGCCAGAACGGCTTGCTCAGCTCTTCGTAGCGTTGAGCTTCGCTGATACCAGCATCAGCCAGCAGACGAGAATCCAGACGAGCCAGTTGGTGACGGCTGGAGATGCGGCGCTGCCACAGCATCAGGTTGGCCAGAACGCGCAGAGGCAGAGCGGCTTGGTGGTTGACGGCTTTTTCGGAGAACAGTTCGGAACTGAGTGTACGTTCCATGATGACATCCTTCCGCTTGTGGCGGGATTAGGTAGTGGTTTAACTGATGCCAATGATCCTCTTCCAGGGCAAGACTCTCTAGATACAGTTCACCTGTATTGTGAGGGGGCAGTTAACTGTTTAATGAGGCTGTACGGTACGGAAATGGGGCAACTGTACCTGTCTGCACCTAAATGGTGCGAAATTGGCATTTTTCAGAGGTTGAGTAGGAAAAGGAGGTAGGAAATGACCGGTACAGCAGTACAGTTTTTTAAATTTTGGCGGGTTGCTTAAGGAGCTGAGGCAACTGTACTTGCCTCAGCCCCGAGGTGTGTGAATCAAGCCTTCAGCATATGCCCGGTTTCTTCCAGGTTGATGTGCCAGCTCAGTGCCTCGCGAAGGATGTGCGGGGTGTGGCCGCCTAAAGCGCGCGCGGTCTCGAAGTAGGTGTTCAGTGCATCGCGGTAAGCGGGATGTACACAGTTATCGATGATCACCCTCGCCCTTTCCCGTGGCGCCAGGCCACGCAGGTCGGCCAGGCCGACTTCGGTCACCAGGATGTCCACGTCATGTTCGGTGTGATCCACATGGCTCACCATTGGCACCACGCTGGAAATCGCGCCACCTTTTGCGATCGACTTGGTCACGAAGATCGCCAGATGCGCGTTGCGCGCGAAGTCGCCTGAACCTCCGATGCCGTTCATCATCCGCGTGCCGCACACATGGGTGGAGTTGACGTTGCCGTATATGTCGAACTCCAGAGCGGTATTGATACCGATAATGCCCAGGCGCCGCACCACTTCAGGGTGGTTGGAGATTTCCTGAGGGCGCAGCACCAATTTCTCTTTGTAGCGTTCCAGGTTGCCGAACACGTCGGCGTTGCGCCGTTCCGACAAGGTGATCGAACTGCCCGAGGCAAAGCTCAGCTTGCCGGCGTCGATCAGGTCAAATGTCGAGTCCTGCAGTACTTCCGAATACATGGTCAGGTCTTCGAATGGCGAGTCGATCAAACCGCACATTACCGCGTTGGCAATGTTGCCGATCCCGGCCTGCAGCGGGCCGAGTTTGTTGGTCATGCGCCCGGCGTCCACTTCTTGCCTGAGGAAATTGATCAAGTGGTTGGCGATGCTCTGGGTGTCATTGTCAGGCGGGGTTACGGTAGACGCAGAGTCGGCCTGGTTGGTGATGACGATCGCGGCGATCTTCTCTGGCGGAATCGGGATTGCGGTGCTGCCGATGCGGTCATCTACCTTCACCAGTGGAATCGGTGTGCGGGTCGGCCGGTAGGTCGGTATATAGATGTCGTGCAGCCCTTCCAGGTTCGGGTTGTGCGCCAGGTTGATCTCGACGATCACCTGCTTGGCGAAAATCGCGAAACTGGCCGAGTTACCCACGGAGGTGGTGGGCACGATGTGACCCTGCTCGGTGATAGCAACCGCTTCGATCACTGCAATGTCCGGGAGCTTGAGCTGGTTATTGCGCAGTTGCTCGACGGTTTCCGACAAGTGTTGATCGATGAACATCACCTCGCCTGCGTTGATGGCCTTGCGCAAGGTGCTGTCGACCTGGAACGGCATGCGTCGAGACAATACGCCGGCCTCGGTCAGCTGCTTGTCCAAGTCATTGCCCAGGCTGGCGCCGGTCATCAGCGTGATTTTCAGCGGGGAAGTCTTGGCGCGCTCGGCCAGGGCATGGGGGACGGCCTTGGCTTCACCGGCACGGGTGAAGCCACTCATGCCGACGGTCATGCCGTCTTCGATCAGTGCGGCGGCGTCAGCCGCGCTCATGACCTTGTTCAACAGCGAAGGCAAGCGGATACGATCACGGTACATGAATTGTTATCTCAGGCTACGGAAGCAAGGTGGGCAGTGTAGTGATTTCAAAAAAATTCGGCCCGCTACCATGGTCGAATGCGAGCTAGCGATTTAGAGCCTTTGGTCGGGATTCATCCCGCAATAAAAAACCCCAGCCTACTGCAGGCCGGGGTTTAGGGTATTGCGCTGGCGCAGTGTTATTCGACGGCCTTGACCATGTCCTCGATGACCTTCTTGGCGTCGCCGAAGACCATCATGGTTTTGTCCAGGTAGAACAGCTCGTTATCCAGGCCGGCATAACCGCTGGCCATTGAGCGCTTGTTGACGATGATGGTCTTGGCCTTGAAGGCTTCCAGGATCGGCATACCGGCGATTGGCGAGTTCGGGTCGTTCTTGGCGGCCGGGTTGACCACGTCGTTGGCGCCCAATACCAGCACCACGTCGGCCTGGCCGAACTCGGAGTTGATGTCCTCCATCTCGAACACCTGGTCGTAAGGCACCTCCGCCTCGGCGAGCAACACGTTCATGTGTCCAGGCATACGGCCGGCCACCGGGTGGATCGCGTATTTCACTGTGACGCCGTGGTGAGTGAGCTTCTCGGTCAACTCTTTGAGCGCATGCTGCGCCCGCGCCACTGCCAGGCCGTAGCCTGGGACGATGATCACGGTGTCGGCGTTGGTCAGCAGGAAGGTCGCATCGTCGGCCGAACCGGATTTCACCGGGCGCGCTTCTTTTGAGCCAGCGGCCGCCCCCGCGTCCGGTGCATTGCCGAAGCCGCCGAGCAGTACATTAAAGAAGGAGCGGTTCATCGCCTTGCACATGATGTACGACAGGATCGCGCCGCTGGAGCCCACCAGCGAACCGGCAATGATCAGCATCGAGTTGTTCAGCGAGAAACCGATACCGGCCGCCGCCCAGCCTGAATAGCTGTTGAGCATCGAGACCACCACCGGCATATCCGCACCGCCGATCGGGATGATGATCAACACGCCCAATACGAACGCCAGAGCCAGCATCAGCGCGAAAGCGGTGAGGTTGCCGGTGAACATGAATGCCAGCCCCAGACCCAGGGTTGTCAGGCCCAGTACCAGGTTCAGTTTGTGCTGGCCGCCGAACTGTACCGGTGCGCCCTGAAACAGGCGGAACTTGTACTTGCCAGACAGCTTGCCGAACGCGATTACCGAGCCGGAGAACGTGATGGCACCGATGGCTGCGCCGAGGAACAGTTCCAGGCGGTTACCGGCAGGAATCGCATCGCCCAGGTGTTTGACGATACCCAGGGATTGCGGCTCGACCACCGCCGCGATGGCGATAAACACGGCGGCCAGGCCAATCATGCTGTGCATGAACGCCACCAGCTCCGGCATCTTGGTCATTTCTACACGCTTGGCCATGATCGAACCGGCGGTGCCGCCGATCAGCAGACCGACGATCACATAGCGGATGCCGGCAGTGGCCAGCTCAGCGCCGAGCTTATAGATGAGCCCCACGGTGGTCAGCACGGCCAGGGCCATGCCCAGCATGCCGAACAGGTTGCCGCGGCGCGACGTGGTGGGGTGCGACAGGCCCTTGAGTGCCTGGATGAAGCAGATCGACGCGATCAGGTAAAGCGTCGTGACGAGATTCATGCTCATTACTTCGGCGCCTCTTCTTTTACTTTCGCGGCTTTCTTCTTGAACATCTCCAGCATCCTGCGGGTAACCAGGAAGCCGCCGAACACGTTGACCGCAGCCAGGGCCACGGCCAGGGTGCCCATGGTTTTGCCCAGCGGCGTCACGGTGAGGGCGGCGGCGAGCATGGCGCCGACGATCACGATGGCGGAAATCGCGTTGGTCACCGCCATCAAAGGCGTGTGCAGGGCGGGCGTGACGTTCCAGACCACGTGGTAACCGACATAAATCGCCAGCACAAAGATGATCAGGTTGTAGATACCGGGGGAGATAAGCTCTTCCATCGTCTGAATCCCTGCTTAAGCGTTTTTGCGGATGACTTGGCCGTCGCGGCACATCAGGCACGCGGCGACGATGTCGTCTTCGAGGTTGATTTCAAATTGGCCTTCCTTGGTGAAGACCAGCTTCAGGAAGTCCAGCAGGTTGCGCGCATACAGCGCCGACGCGTCGGCGGCAACTGCGCCCGCGAGGTTGGTCGGGCCGCAGATGATCACGCCGTTTTCCACCACCACCTGGTCGGCCACAGTCAGCGGGCAGTTACCGCCTTGGGCGGCGGCGAGGTCAATGACCACCGAGCCGGGCTTCATCTGCGCGACAGTGTCGGCGCTTAGCAGCGTCGGTGCCTTGCGGCCGGGTATCAACGCAGTGGTGATAACAATATCGGCTTGTTTGGCGCGCTCGTGCACGGCCTGCGCCTGACGCTGCATCCAGCTGGTGGGCATCGGGCGGGCGTAACCGCCGACACCGACGGCGCATTCGCGCTCTTCATCGGTTTCGTAGGGCACGTCGACAAACTTGGCACCGAGGGATTCGATCTGTTCCTTCACGGCCGGGCGCACGTCAGACGCTTCGATCACAGCTCCCAGGCGTTTCGCCGTAGCGATCGCCTGCAGCCCCGCAACGCCAGCGCCAAGGATCAATACGCGCGCGGCTTTAACGGTGCCGGCGGCGGTCATCAGCATAGGCATGAAGCGTGGGTAGTGATGGGCGGCGAGCAGCACGGCTTTATAGCCAGCAATGTTGGCCTGGGACGACAGCACGTCGAGGCTTTGGGCCCGAGAGGTGCGCGGTGCGGCTTCCAGGGCGAAGGCGGTGATGCCGCGCTCGGCCAATTTGGCGATAGTTTCATTGCTGAACGGATTGAGCATGCCCACCAACACGGTGCCGCTTTTAATCAGCGCCATCTCGTTATCGCTGGGAGCGACCACCTTCAGGATCAGCTCGGCGCCAAATGCGTCGTTGGCGCTGCCAAGGGTGGCACCTGCCGCTTCATAAGCACTGTCGACAACGCTGGCCTTGAGGCCCGCTCCGCTTTGTACAGTGACCTTATGGCCCTGGCCGATCAGCTTCTTGATGGTTTCCGGGGTGGCAGCCACCCGCGTTTCACCGGTCTGGGTTTCGAGAGGAACACCAATGTGCACGTCAAATCTCCTGCATGATCTTTTTGCTTTTGATCTTTTTGTAAAAAGGCCAGTGCACCGCGAGAGGCGCAACTGGGGCGGCCGATCAGCACGATCCCGCTGAAATGACAGCGGGGCGCGGCATTTTGCAGGCGAACTTTACGGCCTTCAAGGGATTATGACGGGTGACGAAAAATTAACTACAAGTCACCCTGTGACTGATTGTCGCAACTCACTAAAATAACCTCTTTAAATACAAGTGATTAAAGGGTTTCAGGCATTTTTAGCGGTTTTTGTCATCGTTGTTGTGAATAGTCGTGCATTGGCTCGTCGTGGTCGCTGTAAGCCATGATAATCATGGCTTTGGCGCGCATTCTCGGTCGATAGATACAGTCTGCATAAATGCGACATATACGTATATCTGTAGGATTTATAAATAGCTGACTACAGAGTCAGTAATTTGAGCGACCCTTTAAATACTGGGGCTGTAGCGTTGTGATTGCTCGATGAGCCAGTCCCTGAAGGCGTGCAGCGACGCTGATTCGACCTTTCTGTCAGGAATCATCAGGTAATACGCCTTGGCGCTGGTCAGCGGCTCTGGGCTCGCAATCACCAATTGATGCTCATCCAACTCTCGCTGGATCAAAAACGGTGGGATCAACGCGATGCCCATATCGTGCATGGCTGCCTGAGACAGCATCGAGAATAGCTCGTAACGAGGTCCTGTCATGTCGCGGGGAACGTTCAGTTGCCTGGCGTTGAACCACTGGCGCCACGCATAGGGCCGAGTGGTTTGCTGCAGCAGCGGCAGTTCTGCGATTTCCTGGGCGCTGAAGTGAGTGCGATTGCCCAGCAAGCGCGGGCTGCAGATTGGCACCGGATTCTCTCCCATCAAGCGGTGGGATTCGGTGCCGGACCAATCGGCATCTCCGAAATAGATCGCAGCGTCAAAGTCAGTATCTGCAAATAGAAACGGCCGCGTACGGTTGGTGAGGTTCACCGTGACTTCCGGGTGTTGGCGCTGGAAATCCTTGAGCCGTGGAATCAGCCACTGCGTGCCGAATGTCGGGACCACCGCCAGCTCAATCACATTGGCGCCTTGTTGGCCCATGACGGACAGGGTGTCGCGTTCCACCGCATCCAGTTGCGTAGCGACCCGACGGCTATATGACAGTCCCGCTTCTGTTAGCTTCACGCCGCGCCGCGAACGGCGAAACAGTTCCACGCTCAAGAACTCTTCAAGGCTGGCAATCTGTCGGCAGATGGCGCCTTGGGTCAGGGAAAGTTCCTGAGCGGCCTTGGTGAAGCTCTCGTGGCGGGCCGCCGCTTCGAAGCTGACAAGGGCGGTGGTGCTGGGGATTTTTCTGCGCATGTACCTTGTCCTCACTCATAAAGCGAAATTTCACGGCATAAAACTGTTTCGAAGTGAGAAATTAGCACAACCTTATGCTTAAACCTCGTTTGCCCAGAGCGATTACCCAGCCTAGGCTTGCTCCACGACTTCCACTGTTCTTTGCGAGGACTTAACTCATGGCTGGCAAGGCAAGCTTCAACTGGATCGATCCGCTTCTTCTGGATCAACAGCTCACCGAAGAAGAGCGCATGGTGCGCGACAGTGCTGAGCAGTTCGCTCAGGACAAACTGGCGCCGCGTGTGCTTGAAGCCTTCCGTCATGAGAAGACTGATCCTGCAATTTTCCGTGAGATGGGTGAGACCGGCCTGCTGGGCGCAATGATTCCCGAGCAGTACGGCGGTAGTGGGTTGAACTACGTGAGTTACGGCTTGATCGCGCGCGAAGTGGAGCGTGTCGATTCCGGCTATCGTTCGATGATGAGTGTGCAGTCGTCGCTTGTGATGGTACCGATCAATGAGTTCGGTACCGAGGCGCAGAAGCAGAAGTACCTACCAAAACTCGCCTCAGGCGAATGGATCGGTTGCTTTGGTCTGACCGAGCCTAATCACGGGTCTGACCCTGGCGCGATGATTACACGTGCGCGCAAAGTGGAAGGCGGCTACAGCCTGACGGGCGCCAAAATGTGGATCACCAACAGCCCGATCGCGGATGTGTTTGTCGTCTGGGGCAAGGATGATGCCGGTGATATCCGCGGCTTCGTGTTGGAAAAAGGCTGGAAGGGGCTGAGTGCTCCGGCGATTCACGGAAAGGTTGGCCTGCGGGCCTCAATCACCGGCGAGATCGTTATGGATAACGTATTTGTGCCGGAAGAAAACATCTTCCCGGATGTGCGCGGCTTGAAAGGGCCCTTCACCTGCCTGAACTCTGCGCGCTATGGCATCTCCTGGGGGGCTTTGGGTGCTGCCGAGTTCTGCTGGCACACCGCCCGCCAGTACACATTGGATCGTCAGCAGTTTGGACGACCGCTGGCGGCCACCCAGCTGATTCAGAAGAAGCTGGCTGATATGCAGACTGAGATCACCTTGGCACTGCAGGGGTGCCTGCGTCTGGGGCGTATGAAAGACGAAGGTACGGCCGCAGTTGAGATCACGTCGATCATGAAGCGCAACTCATGCGGAAAGTCGTTGGATATTGCGCGGATGGCGCGTGACATGTTGGGCGGCAACGGCATTTCCGATGAATTCGGAGTGGCGCGTCACTTGGTGAACCTTGAGGTGGTTAACACCTACGAAGGTACTCACGACGTGCATGCCTTGATATTAGGGCGCGCGCAAACCGGGCTTCAGGCCTTCTATTAATAGGAGTATGGGCATGGGCGCGCTTTCCCATTTGCGGGTACTGGATCTTTCGCGGGTATTGGCCGGCCCTTGGTCGGGACAGATCCTTGCAGACCTGGGGGCTGAGGTGATCAAGGTCGAGCGACCGGTAAGTGGTGACGATACGCGGGCCTGGGGTCCCCCCTTTCTGAAGGACGCTTTTGGTGAGAGCACCGGCGAGGCGGCGTACTACCTGGCGGCCAATCGGAATAAAGAGTCGGTCACGATCGATTTCACTCGGTCGGAGGGGCAAAAGCTCATACGGGACCTAGCGGCCAAGTCCGACATCCTGATCGAAAATTTCAAGGTCGGTGGTCTGGCGGCTTATGGGCTGGATTATGAGTCGCTCAAGGAGATCAATCCTGAACTGATCTATTGCTCAATCACAGGGTTTGGCCAGACAGGACCCTATGCGGCGCGAGCGGGCTACGATTTCATGATTCAGGGGCTGGGTGGGCTCATGAGTCTGACCGGACGGCCTGAAGGCGACGAGGGAGCCGGGCCTGTGAAGGTGGGGGTAGCGTTAACCGATATCCTCACCGGGCTCTACTCGACTGTCGCGATACTGGCTGCCCTGGCCCATCGTGATCATGATGGTGGCGGTCAGCACATTGATATGGCGTTGCTCGATGTGCAGGTCGCCTGCCTGGCTAACCAGGCGATGAATTATCTGACAACTGGGATCGCGCCAAAGCGCCTGGGTAATGCTCATCCGAATATTGTGCCTTACCAGGACTTTCCTACTGCCGACGGTGACTTTATCCTGACGGTAGGTAATGACGGGCAGTTCCGGAAATTTGCGCAAGTGGCTGGGCAGCCGCAATGGGCGGATGACCCGCGGTTTTCTACCAATGGGATGCGGGTGGCCAATCGCGCCGAGTTGATTCCGTTGATTCGCCAGGCCACTGTCTTTAAAACGACGGCGGAGTGGGTGGCGCAGTTGGAGAGTGCCGGAGTTCCGTGCGGGCCGATCAACGATTTGGCGCAGGTGTTTGCTGATCCGCAGGTCAAGGCGCGTGGATTGGCCATTCAACTGCCCCATCCGCTGGCGGGGGAGGTGCCTCAGGTTGCCAGTCCCATACGTTTATCCAAGACACCCGTGGAGTACCGTAGTGCGCCTCCCTTATTAGGAGAGCATACCGTTCAGGTGCTGCAGAGCGTATTAGGTATTGGGCCGGATCATGTGGCTGCTTTAAAGGAGGCAGGTGTTATCTGAATCTTTCCTTCTATATAGATAGCTGTAGCAATACTGCTGGTTGGTTTTTAGCCAGCTTTAACTAATTGATAGAGAACGCAAATTAACGCTTGACGGCAGATTCCAGAAGTCTATAATTCGCCCCACTTCCGGCGCAGTCGAAACGGAAAAC
>NZ_JBHGZU010000033.1:0-15568 GCF_042610415.1 Pseudomonas sp. MD330_10 | reverse complement strand
TTGAACTGCGTCGTGTACTTGCTCATGAAAAAGCCCCAAGAGTTGGATAGGTGTCCAACTTTTGGGGCGCACTTCACTCTGCCATCGGGAGCAAGCTCCTTCCCACACCGATTGAGATGTTTTCTAAATCGGTGTTAACCCGAATCCCCCGCACCTTGCGTCTGACCTTGTGAACGGATCATTCATTCACGAGGTTCAGCCCATGTCTCACTCTCTGCTCTGGCTACGTCCTGCTGCCCAAGGCTTCGCCGTTACCCTGACGCTGGCGCTGGCCGGGTGTGGGGCGTCGTCCTCCCATGATGTGGCGCCACCGGCCGACAGGGGCCCGATCTCTCGGCTTGAGGCCGATACTGTGCAAGGTGCCCTGAGCAAACCCATGCCGATCCCCGCGCCGATGTCTACACGCCTGGCGATGCAGGAATCGAGGACGATGGACTACCGCAGCGAGCCCCGTGAGCAATACGCCAACCTGCCGGATAACCCGGTGCACCGCGTGGCTGAAACGCCGGTGTCGACTTTCAGTGTCGATGTCGACACCGGCAGCTATGCCAACGTACGACGCTTCCTCAATCAAGGCAGCCTGCCGCCCGAAGGCGCCGTACGGCTGGAGGAAATGGTCAATTACTTCCCCTACCACTACGCACTGCCCACCGATGGCTCACCCTTCGGCGTGACCACCGAAGTCGCCCCTACGCCCTGGAACCCCCACACCCAATTACTGCGTATCGGCATCAAGGCGTCCGACCGCGCCGTGGCGCAGCTGGCGCCGGCCAACCTGGTATTTCTGGTGGATGTGTCCGGCTCCATGGACCGTCGCGAAGGTTTGCCGCTGGTGCAAAGCACCCTGAAGTTATTGGTGGATCAATTGCGCGAGCAAGACCGCGTGTCGCTGGTGGTCTACGCCGGCGACTCCCGTGTGGTGCTCAAGCCCACGTCCGGGCGCGACAAGGCCGCGATCCGCAACGCCATCGACCAGCTCACTGCCGGTGGTGCCACGGCGGGGGCGTCGGGTATTGAGCTGGCTTACCAGATGGCCCGCGAAGGCTTTATCGACAACGGCATCAACCGCATCCTGCTGGCCACCGACGGCGACTTCAACGTCGGCGTCAGTGACTTCGACAGCCTCAAGCAGATGGCGGCGCAGCAGCGTAAGAGCGGCGTGTCCCTCACCACACTGGGCTTTGGCGTGGACAACTACAACGAGCACCTGATGGAGCAATTGGCCGACGCCGGTGACGGTAACTACGCCTATATCGACACCTTGCGCGAAGCACGCAAAGTGCTGGTGGACCAGCTCAGCTCGACCCTCGCCGTGGTGGCGCGGGATGTGAAATTGCAGGTGGAATTCAACCCTGCGCGGGTCAGCGAATATCGCCTGCTCGGCTACGAAAACCGCGCCCTCAAGCGTGAGGATTTCAATAACGACAAGGTAGACGCCGGTGAGATCGGCGCCGGCCATACCGTTACCGCGCTGTACGAAATTGTGCCAAAGGGGCAGAAGGGTTGGCTGGAGCCGCTGCGCTATGCCGGCGCGGCTGTGGCCGAGGGGCAGTCCGAGGAGCTGGCCATGCTGCGCGTGCGCTACAAGCCTGCCGCAGGTGGCGATAGCCGCTTGATCGAACGGCCAATCACTGGCCAAACCACCCAGGCCAGCGACGATTTGCGCTTTGCGGCGGCAGTGGCTGCGTTCGCCCAGCAACTCAAGGGCGATGGCCGCTACACTGGCAGCATGACGTTGAAAGACACCGCCGCACTGGCCCGCTCGGCGCGGGGCGACGACCCGTTCGGCCTGCGCAACGAGTTCGTGCAACTGGTGGAGTTGGCCCAAAGCCTCAAGCCCTGATCTCGAACACCACATTGCTGTTACTGATAGACCGCGATCGGGAGCAAGCGCCCTCCCACATTTGACCCGCGTTAACTTTACAAAAGGAGTTCGCCCCCTACATGGCTGTTCCAGATGACCCCTCCAGCGACGAAGCGTTGCTGGCCCGTTACCGGACCGGTGACGCCGCTGCGTTCGAAGTCTTGTACGCGCGGCATCGCCAAGGTCTGTATCGTTTCCTCGTGTCCCTGAGCAACAAGGCCGAACTGGCCGAGGAAATTTATCAGGAGACCTGGCTCAGCCTGATCCGCAGCGCCAGTCAGCCACAAGGCCGGGCGAGCTTTCGCACGTGGTTGTTTCAGATTGCCCGCAATCGCTTGATCGACCACTGGCGCAAGCACGGCATCCACAACCCATTGCACGACAGCTACGACGAGCACCTGCACGCTCAGCCCGACCACAGCGCCGGCCCTGAGCAGCAATTGAGCCTGAGCCGCGACCAGGCGCGCCTCGACGCGGCCCTGCAAGACTTGCCCGAAGACCAGCGTGAAGTGTTCCTGCTGCGTCTGCATGGCGACCTTGAGGTACCGCAAATCGCCGCGCTCACCCAGACCCCGCTGGAAACCGTAAAAAGCCGCTTGCGCTACGCCCAGCAGAAATTGCGTCGTCTGCTGGCCGAGGAGGTACCTGTATGACTGACTCCCGACACACCCCTGACGACGAGCTGCTCCAGCATTTGCGTCAACACAGCACCGGCGAGCCGCCCGCGTCTCTCGATGCCTTCATCCTCAACGTCGCCCGCCGCGAAGCCCCGGCGCCGCAACCGAGCCTTTGGCAACGTTGGCTGCACGCCTGCCAACGCCCACGCTGGCAGATGGCGTTCGCCACCGTCGCCGGCGTTGCGCTCATGGTCGGCGTGGTCATGCGCTCGCCGGTGCCGCAGCCCGAAGTGTCCACCGCGACCTTCTCCGCGCTCCACGACCAAGCTCCACCGCCGGCACCCGCCCCTGCGCCGATGGCGCGTATGGCTGTCGCACCCAAGGCCGAGAGTGCTCAGGCCGAAATCACCGGCTCGCTGGCCCAGGCGCCAGCGGCAAAACCCTTGAGCAAGCGCGCGCCGCCGGGGCTGCCGAGCCTGGAGGAGGGGTTGCAGGAAATTGTGAACCTACGCGCAGCAGGCCAAACCCGAGCGGCGGATGAAAAACTGCTGGCGCTGCACCAGCGCTTTCCCCAGGAAGATCTGCCAGCGCGATTGGAGGCGCTGCAGCCGCGCTGAAACCAGGCTCACGAAAAAAGCCCCAGGTCTCTCAACCTGGGGCTTTTTTATGCTGCACCCTCAGCGCCGCCCTTCCAGCGCCATGCGCACGGCCAGCCCTGCCAGCACCGTACCCATCAACCAGCGCTGTACCAACTGCCATAGTGGTTTGGCCGCCAGAAACGAGGCGATGGAGCCCGCCGACAGGGCGATCAACGCGTTAACGCTCACACTGATCATGATCTGGGTAAACCCCAGCACGAGGGACTGCGCCAGCACAGTGCCGTGGCCATCGGGCACGATGAATTGGGGCAGCAACGACAGGTATATCACCGCAACTTTCGGGTTCAGTAGGTTGGTGATAAAGCCCATCATAAACAGCCGGCGCGGCCCGTCCTGAGGCAGCTCGCGCAACTGAAACGCCGACCGCCCACCGGGCTTCACCGCTTGCCAGGCCAGGTACAGCAAATACAACGCGCCGCCGAGCTTGAGCGCGTCATACGCGAACGGCACCGCCATCAGCAGAGCGGTAATACCCAGCGCCGCGCAGAGCATATAAACCATAAATCCCAACGCCACGCCGCCCAGGGAAATCAAGCCCGCGACCCGCCCTTGGCAGATTGAGCGGGAGATCAGATAGATCATGTTCGGGCCGGGCGTCAGCACCATCCCGAGGCAAATCAGACCAAACGCCAGCAGGCTCGACAGTTCGGGCATGGGGTAACTCCTGTAGGTAATGCCAGCCGTGGGCGCGTGGTCGCGGGTGGCGGGATGCGCACGATGGTAGGGCGGCCGAAGGCGGCGCGTTAGATACAGATGGCCCGACAAAACGTCATACAGGCACGCAGCCATGAGACGGAGCGTCTCAATCGCCCAGCGCTTTCTCAGAGGGCTGATTCAGGGCGTCTCATTCGACGGTGATTGCGGCCAGCGCGGGTTGTGCCACGGATCGCTCTAAAAAACGCCTGTGCGAGGATTTTCGCGCAGCTGGCACCGGCCTTGCTCTGGCCCTCGCAACCCCCCGCGGGGTTTGTCATTCACTGCCGTTTCAAGGAGCCTTGCCATGACCCTAACGATCAACCCGCAACGCAGCATGCGTGCCGCTGTCTGGCACGGCCGTCACGATATCCGCGTCGAAGATGTTCCCCTGCCCGATGCGCCGCCCGCCGGCTGGGTGCAGATCCGCGTGCAATGGTGCGGCATTTGCGGCTCCGATCTGCATGAGTACGTGGCCGGGCCGGTGTTCATCCCGGTCGATGCGCCGCACCCACTGACCGGCATCAAGGGCCAGTGCATCCTCGGTCACGAGTTCTGTGGCGAAATCGTCGAACTCGGCGCCGGCGTGCAAGGCTTCAGCGTCGGCGAACCGGTGGCGGCCGATGCCTGCCAACATTGCGGCACCTGCTACTACTGCACCCACGGCCTGTACAACATCTGTGAAAACCTGGCGTTCACCGGGCTGATGAACAACGGCGCCTTCGCCGAACTCGTCAACGTACCCGCCAACCTGCTGTATAAGCTGCCCGCCAACTTTCCCGCCGAAGCCGGTGCACTGATCGAACCCCTCGCGGTCGGCATGCACGCCGTGAAAAAAGCCGGCAGCCTGCTGGGGCAAAACGTTGTGGTGGTCGGCGCCGGCACCATCGGCCTGTGCACCATCATGTGCGCCAAGGCGGCGGGCGCGGCCCAAGTGATCGCCCTGGAAATGTCCGGAGCCCGCAAGGCCAAGGCCAAGGAAGTGGGCGCGACCCACGTACTCGATCCCAACCAATGCGACGCCCTGGCCGAAGTACGCCGCCTCACCGGCGGGCTCGGCGCGGACGTCAGCTTCGAATGCATCGGCAACAAACACACCGCCAAACTCGCCATCGACCTGATCCGCAAAGCCGGCAAATGCGTCCTGGTGGGCATCTTCGAAGAGCCCAGCGAATTCAACTTCTTCGAGCTGGTGGCCACCGAGAAACAGGTACTGGGTGCGCTGGCCTATAACGGCGAATTCGCCGACGTGATCGCGTTCATCGCCGATGGACGGCTGGACATCACGCCGCTGGTGACGGGGCGCATACAGCTGGAACAGATCGTGGGGGCGGGTTTCGAGGAACTGGTTAAAAACAAGGAACACAATGTGAAGATCATTGTGTCGCCAGCGCGGGTTTGAAGGGGGGAGGGGTGATGGTTGTGGCTTGATACCAACACACATGAAAAAGCCCCAGGTCTTTCGGCCTGGGGCTTTTTTATCTGTATCTGGTGCACCCGGCGGGATTCGAACCCACGACCCCTGCCTTCGGAGGGCAGTACTCTATCCAGCTGAGCTACGGATGCAATGCGGGCGCCATGATACTCATCTGGCCGGGGGGCGTCCAGTTGCAGGGCGGTGAAGGGGCAAATCAGGGCAGGGTCTTACGTCTGCGGTGTCGCTGAGGGCTTGCCCGCTTGATGTCGCCGCCCGGTCCATGGGGGCTGGGTTCAGGACTCTGGCGCAGCCGTGGACTGATGTGGCGGGTGGCCGTGGGGTGGTTTGGGGGCTTTTGGCTGGGTCGTTCTGTTCTGCTCATGCCAGCGCGTCAAGGCGTCCGCGCCGCCCTCGGCGTGGGCAAACACTTGGCAGGGTGGTGATTGAAGCGAGCGCGATCCACTTGATTAACGTGTTCATTCTGCAAGTACCTTCGTGAGTGGGAATAAGCAGTCGGCAATACCGCGAAAGCGGCCGACCTTCAGGTGATGGCCGTCGTTGCGTTTTCGTATCGCTCCAGCAGCCAGGCCAGGTTTCGGTAACGCGCTGCCCACTGCTCGGCGCCCAGCCGCTGCATGGACTTGGCTGCTCTGCGTGCTTGTGCGGCACCGATGGCGGTGTGGTAAGTCGAACGGGTCAGCCTTCTATTGGCCGTGGCTGCGCAGCGGGCAATCGGCGAGCCGGGGGGCAGGCGACGTGTGTGGTGTTGGAGTCGTGCCAGTTCGCGGCTGAGTTGGAGCGATAGATAGCCAGCCTCGTAATCCCCCTGACGGTGGGCGCCCAACAGGCTTTTCAAGGCGACGATGCGGTGCTGTTGTTGCGCTTGCCACCGGCGATGATTGAGCGTGTCTGCTCGATGCAGAAGCCGGCGCGTTGCGTGTAGCAGCGAGCGTTTGAGTGCTTGCACGGTGTGCTGGGGCTTTTTCGGAACAATGTTGAACGCCAGAAGACAGATGCCCATCGCGACAAACCAGGCGAGCGCTTGGTTGACGAAGTCGGCGAAGTCGTAATGAGCGGTCGCGCCAGTGCTGACCAGCGTGTTGAACGCAATCAGGTAGGCGATCCCGATGAGGGCTTGACGAGGTCGGGTGGTGGCGTGAATGCCGAATGACCAGAACACCGCCAGCATCACTACAAGCAGTGGAAAGCCATTGATCGACGGCATCAGTAAAAATTTGCACACCAGTGCGGCCAGCGTGGCGTAAAAGGTCCCTTTGATAAAACCGATGATGCCTTGAACCGGGTCGGGCGCCGCAGCCGATAACGTGCAGCAGGGCCCCAGCACCGCCAACAGGGTGGGGCCTTGATTCCAGCCGCTCAGGTACCACACGGCACCGGCGACCAGGGTGGCGCCCAAGGCACGCAGACCGTTGCGGGCGGCGTCCTGATAGTTGCGATGAAACCCCTTCACCGTTTGGCGCGCTTGGGCGTCGCGCTCAAGGCTGGAGAAGCTGTGCAGGGCGGCATGCAGATCCGCAAGCTGCTCGCGCAAGCGCTCCACCCCTAGCGCCGTGAGGGCAGAGTCGGCGCAAAGGCCGCCAACCGTGTAATCGTTTTCAAGCGCGCTCATTGCTTGCTTCACCCGATCCGCCGCCGTAGTGAAGTCGACGGTACGATCGGCTAAAGCCTCGCCCAGGTGCCGAAGCGGTTTACTGATCCGGTTCAACAACCAACCCGGGGCATCGTGATCGTCCAGGCGTATATCCATAACGGCCGACTGCAACTGAGCGAGACCGGTTTGAATCACGGGCAGGCGCGTACGGATAAGCACGGACTCACCCTAGCCGATGCCGAGAAGCTCATCCACTTTGCCGATGTCCATCGACAGCTGCGCGCGCTGCGCGGCCAGCTCGGGTGCTTCCTCGTTGGTGAACCGATCAGCCAACTGGTGCGCCGCGCGGGCAGACACGTCGACCAGCGCGTTCAGCAGCTTGCGATCAATGGTTTTACGACTGCCCAGCGTGGCAATAAGGCTGAGGCTGAACACGCCGACCACCACGGCGGTGCCTCGGGTCACGATGTGATCGAAGCCTTGCTCGGGGGCGACAATGGCGGGGCCCAACGCCAGGCACACGGTGTAGCCGGCGACTACCGCCGCAGTTGCCTGGTAATGCCGCAGCAGCGTCATTGCCGCCACACATAAGCCGAGCCACAGGCCGACGCCGAAGATGAACAGCAACATCTGCTGGGCAAACATGCCCAGCAGGATAAAGGCCGCAGTCACCCCGATAAGCGTTCCAACCATACGGTTGAAACCCTTGCCGACCACCGCCCCTTGCACCGGATGCACCAGCAGGAGCACGGTGGAGGCCGCAGAAAAAGGCGAGTCCAGTTGCAACTCAAAACCCAGCCAGAGCGCAAGGGTCGCGGCGATGATGCTGCGCAACACATACGCGAAGGTATCGGCCGTCCACGGTAGAGGTAGTGAGGCGAGCGCGTGGCGGACATACTCGGCCATCACATAAACCCCTGCAGCCAGTGGGTGAACCTCCAGTGCGACGGCGACTGTGCGTCGACAATCTCAATGCTCGCCGTCATCCCCGCCGCCAGTTCGACCCCGGCCGGAACGTTATCCAGTTCGATGCGTACAGGCACGCGCTGGGCCAGTCGTATCCAGCTGAACGTCGGGCTGACTTGAGGTAACCCGCTGTCGTTGCGCAGTTCATTGCCATCGGCGATCCCGCGTCCGATGCTGGCGACGTGTCCCTTGAGCAGTGGCGAGAAGCCCATCAACTTGATGGCTGCGGGCGCGCCTTCGCGGATGTTGGAGAGCTTGGTCTCTTCGAAATAGCCAGTGACCCAAAAGCTATGGCCATCGACCACGAACAGATTGGTATCGCCGTGGGCTGCGTAATCGCCTGGCTGTAAACGCAGTTGAGTGACATAGCCGTCTACGGGGGAACGCAGGGTTGTGCGCTCCAGGTCCAGCCGCGCTCTGGCCAATTGGCCCTGCGCGGCATCGAGGCGAGCTTTGGCGACGTTCAGGGCGCGAGCGGCGTTGTCGATTTCCTCGCGGGCAATGGCGTCCCCGAGGCGAGTGCGACGTTTGAATTGTTCGTTGCGTTGCTCAAACACACTTTGCGCTTCGGCCAGCTCTGCCGCCCGTTGGCGCTGGGCCAGCAAATAGTCGCGCTGGTCGATGCGGTAGAGCAGATCGCCTTTGGACACCCATTGATTATCAGCCACCGCCAGGTGTTCGACCTGGCCGGACACCTCTGGGGCTATGCGGATAACTTGAGCGCTGACCCGCCCATCGCGGGTCCAGGGCGCCAACACATAGGCACGCCACAGCTGCATGCACAGGGCGAGGGCAACAAGGCCCAAGGCCAGGGTCGCGGAGGCTTTAAGGCATTTGACGACAGACATAGGCGGCCTCACTCAAACCGTCAGAAACAGCGTGGCCAAAATGATCAGCAGCACAAAAAAGCGCGACAGGCTGGGATGCCATGTCCACTCCAAGGGGCCGTCGACTAAATGTTTCAACGCTTGGTAAGCGAGGGCCGAGGCGATCAGATAGGCCAACAACGGAGGGATGTAGAGGTTCGCAACTGACAGTTCACTCAGCATCGTCATCACCGTAAATCGATGGGCTCGCAGGGAACGAGCGCTACTGGATGAGAATGCTACGCAACAACCGGATTTGCCGATATCGACTACACTGCCAATTAATAATCAAATACGGTCAATGTGAGAGATGCCAATGCAGGACGTTCAGCACCCGCCGCTGGAGCAATTCGAACTGGACGACCTCGGTCAGCCCGCCGTGGCGCTGATGCTGACCACGCAGCAGCACGCCAGGGAGTTTCCCGTGCATGAGCACCGCAAAGGCCAACTGGTCGTGGCCTGTCGCGGCGGTATCGTTTGTACGGTGGAGAATGGGGTGTGGATGGTGCCACCGGGGTTCGGTGTGTGGATTCCGGCCGGTGTGTCCCACAGCAACCGGGTCACGGCGAATGGGCAAGTGTGCTTTCTGCTGGTTGAACCTGAGGCGGCGGCGCTGCCCGATCAATGCTGCACATTGGCGTTGTCACCGGTGATTCTCGAACTGATCTTTCATCTCAGCGCTCAGGACCAGGCGTACCCGGCGGACTCTCCCACGGCTCGGTTGACCAGCGTATTGCTCGAACAGCTGGAAATGGCACGCTGCGAGCAGTTGTACCTGCCCCTTCCTGCCGCTTCCCCCTTGCGCACCATCGCCAAGGCCCTGGCGCAGGACCCTTCCAACCGCTCGACCATCGCCGATTGGGCGCGGCAGGTGGCCATGAGCGAGCGCTCGCTGGCTCGGCTGGTCAAAAGCGATACCGGCCTGACCTTTGGCCAGTGGCGCCGGCAATGGCAGTTGATCGTGGCATTGCAGAGCCTGGCGGAAGGAGAGACCGTCCAACGCACTGCCGAAGTGCTGGGTTATGAGTCGGTGAGCTCTTTTATCAGCATGTTCCGAAAGACCCTGGGCGCGTCGCCGGCGCGGTACGTGCGCAGTACTGGCATGGCCAAGACTTCGGCAGCGCCTACGCTGGTCAGATAACGTCAGCGAATTCGCCGTTTTCGTTCTTTTTTTCGAACATCCTATTGCCCTGCACCCCCATTGATCCTAGGATTCGTTTGAGATTTCAAACGCTCTGTCTCCCGTGCGCTTTTTCGCTTCACTCGCGCGCAGGGGCTGATTTCCCTGACGGCAGCCCACAAGGCGCCTTTCAACAACTCTAATTCGCTCCGCGTGCGCGCGGTGCTGTTAAGGAAACCCGACATGCAGCTTAAAGATGCCCAGTTGTTCCGCCAGCAAGCCTTTATCGATGGCGCTTGGGTCGATGCGGACAACGGCCAGACCATCAAGGTCAACAACCCGGCCACCGGTGAGATTCTCGGCACCGTGCCAAAGATGGGCGCCGCAGAAACCCGCCGCGCCATCGAAGCCGCCGACAAGGCGCTGCCAGCCTGGCGCGCACTGACCGCCAAGGAGCGCGCCAACAAGCTGCGTCGTTGGTTCGAACTGCTGATCGAAAACCAGGAAGACCTCGGTCGCCTGATGACCCTCGAACAAGGCAAGCCGCTGGCCGAAGCCAAGGGCGAAATCGTCTACGCCGCGTCCTTTATCGAGTGGTTCGCCGAAGAAGCCAAACGCATCTACGGTGACGTGATCCCCGGCCACCAGCCCGACAAGCGCCTGATCGTGATCAAGCAGCCGATCGGCGTGACCGCTGCGATCACCCCGTGGAACTTCCCGGCCGCGATGATCACCCGCAAAGCCGGCCCGGCCCTGGCCGCCGGTTGCACCATGGTCATCAAACCGGCCTCGCAAACCCCATTCTCGGCCCTGGCCCTGGTGGAACTGGCGCACCGTGCCGGAATCCCGAAAGGCGTGTTGAGCGTAGTCACCGGCAGCGCCGGCGACATCGGCGGCGAACTGACCAGCAACCCGATCGTGCGTAAATTGTCCTTCACCGGCTCGACCGAAATCGGTCGCCAGTTGATGGCCGAATGCGCCAAGGACATCAAGAAAGTGTCCCTGGAACTGGGCGGCAACGCGCCGTTTATCGTGTTCGACGACGCCGACCTGGATAAGGCCGTCGAAGGCGCGATCATCTCCAAGTACCGCAACAACGGCCAGACCTGCGTCTGCGCCAACCGCCTCTACATCCAGGATTCGGTGTACGACGCGTTCGCGGAAAAACTCAAGGTGGCGGTGGCCAAGCTCAAGATCGGCAACGGTCTGGAAGAAGGCACCACCACTGGCCCGCTGATCGACGACAAAGCCGTGGCCAAGGTGCAGGAGCACATCGCCGATGCGGTGAAGAAGGGCGCCAAGCTGCTCAGCGGCGGTAAGGTGATTGAAGGCAACTTCTTCGAGCCGACGATTCTGGTCGATGTGCCTAAAGACGCTGCCGTGGCCAAGGAAGAAACCTTCGGCCCGCTGGCGCCGCTGTTCCGCTTCAAAGACGAAGCCGAAGTGATCGCCATGTCCAACGACACCGAATTCGGCCTGGCTTCCTACTTCTATGCTCGCGACCTGGGCCGTGTGTTCCGCGTGGCCGAAGCCCTGGAATACGGCATGGTCGGCGTCAACACCGGGTTGATCTCCAACGAAGTGGCGCCGTTTGGCGGCATCAAGGCCTCGGGCCTGGGCCGTGAAGGGTCCAAGTACGGGATCGAGGATTACCTGGAAATCAAATACCTCTGCCTGGGCATCTAAGCCCCGTAAGAGATTGCAGTAAACGCAGAGGGCACGAGAGCGCTGACCCTTTGCGTGTTTCATATCGTTATTCGTAGTGGCCGGGAAAGCTGTGGCAGTCGATCATCGCATGCTGCCGTAGTTGCCTCCCCGCCACGTATTCCTTGGACCACGCCACCCGATGAGTGGCGAATGAGGACTTTATGAGCAAGACCAACGCATCCCTGATGAAACGCCGCGAAGCCGCTGTACCGCGCGGTGTTGGCCAGATCCACCCGATCTTCGCCGAATCGGCGAAGAACGCCACCGTGACCGACGTTGAAGGTCGCGAGTTCATCGACTTCGCCGGCGGCATCGCCGTGCTGAACACCGGCCACGTGCACCCAAAAATCATCGCCGCCGTGACCGAACAGCTGAACAAGCTGACCCACACCTGCTTCCAGGTCCTGGCCTACGAGCCTTACGTGGAGCTGTGCGAAAAAATCAACGCCAAGGTCCCTGGTGATTTCGCCAAGAAAACCCTGCTGGTCACCACCGGTTCCGAAGCCGTTGAAAACGCCGTGAAAATCGCCCGCGCCGCCACCGGCCGTGCCGGCGTGATCGCCTTCACCGGCGCTTACCACGGCCGCACCATGATGACCCTGGGCCTGACCGGTAAAGTCGTGCCTTACTCGGCCGGCATGGGCCTGATGCCCGGCGGTATCTTCCGCGCGCTGTACCCGAACGAACTGCATGGCGTGAGCATCGACGATTCGATCGCCAGCATCGAACGCATCTTCAAGAACGATGCCGAACCGCGCGACATCGCCGCGATCATCATCGAGCCGGTGCAGGGCGAGGGCGGTTTCTACGTCGCGCCAAAAGCCTTTATGAAGCGTCTGCGCGAACTGTGCGACAAGCACGGCATCTTGTTGATCGCCGACGAAGTGCAAACCGGTGCTGGCCGTACCGGTACCTTCTTCGCCATGGAACAGATGGGCGTGGCCGCCGACCTGACCACCTTCGCCAAATCCATCGCTGGTGGCTTCCCGCTGGCCGGTGTGTGCGGCAAGGCCGAGTACATGGACGCCATCGCCCCTGGCGGCCTGGGCGGCACCTACGCCGGTAGCCCGATCGCCTGCGCTGCGGCACTGGCGGTAATGGAAGTGTTTGAAGAAGAGCACCTGCTGGACCGCTGCAAAGCCGTCGGCGAACGCCTGGTGACTGGCCTTAAAGCCATCCAGGCCAAGTACCCGGTGATCGGCGAAGTACGTGCCTTGGGTGCGATGATCGCGGTGGAGTTGTTCGAAGACGGCGACAGCCACAAGCCGAACGCTGCCGCCGTGGCTGCGGTAGTGGCCAAGGCCCGTGAAAAGGGTCTGATCCTGCTGTCTTGCGGCACTTACGGTAACGTCTTGCGCGTTCTGGTGCCGCTGACCTCGCCGGACGAGCAGTTGGACAAAGGCTTGGCGATCATGGAAGAGTGCTTCTCTGAACTCTGATAACGACCGCTGACAAAAAAACCGCTTCGGCGGTTTTTTTGTGCCCGTAGATTGTACGGCGCACGCCGCGTTGACTATGGTTCAGGCATTGCCGATGGAGCGTGACGGATGACTGCGGTTGATTTACCGGCTGTACCCCGTGTGTTGATTGCCGAGGCGGACCCTTGGTCGCAAGACCTGCTCAAGCAGGTCCTGCTTGCGGTGCGTTGTGACGCCCGGCTTGATGTGTGCGCCGACGGGCAGCAGGCTGCGACCCTGCTGCGCGACAAGCCCTACGATCTGATCCTGGCCGACTGGGAGTTGCCGGTCATCGACGGCTTGGATCTGCTGCGCGCGGTGCGTCAGCAGCGCCGTACGCCGCCTCTGCCATTTATTTTGCTGAGCAGTCGCAATGACAGTGCCAGCGTGCGCGAAGCCTTGCCCCTGGCACCCACGGCATACCTGACCAAACCGCTGAACATGCAGGCGCTGACCCAGCGTCTGCAGGACTTGCTGCTTAACGACGGCGAAAGTGTGTATTGCGAAGTACCGGCGCTGGCGCCGGGCATGACGTTGCCGGGGTTTCTGGAGCAGCGTCGCGAAGCGTCCGATGGCGCACCGCTGCGGGTCGATGTGCAAGCGGCCGTGCAGCACAGCCTCGGCTCCGAGGGCCTGGACCTCAAACGCCTGGAAGAACAGGTGCGCACGGACCCGCAAATCACCGCCGTGCTTATCGCCGCCGCCAACAGCGCCGGCCATCACGGCGCACCGGTGCAGACTCTGCACGCGGCGTTGCACACACTGGCGCCGGGGCAAAGCATGAACCTGATCCTGGGCCTGGCGCTCAAGCACAACGTGGTACTCGGCGATCCGGTGCTGGCGGCGTACGCCGAGCGCTATTGGCAGTTGTCCCAAGACACGGCGGATTACGCGCTGCTGCTTGCGCACTTGCTTGATCTGGATCGCGAGCGCTGCTACAGCGCCGGCATCCTGCATCAGCTGGGGGACCTGGCGCTGTTGCGCAGCCTGGAAGACTGGCGCCGGGGCGGTGGGGAGCTGGACGACAAAGTGATTGGCGAGTCCCTCGACACTTTTGGCGCCGCCTTCGGCTCGTCGCTGCGCGCGCGCTGGCGCTTGCCGCTGGAACTGCGTCAGCTGATTGCGGCGAGCTATTCACTGGAGGGCGGGGTGTATGCCCGTGATGCGCTGGCGGTGAACCTGGCCGCGCAAATGGCGCGGTTGACTGAGCACGAAGGCTTGGAAGCGTTGGCCGACGGCAAGACGGCACGTTTGCTCAAGATCGGCTTGTCGGAGTTGACGCGGATTCGCAAAAAGCCGGTGGGCTAAAAGTCGACGGTGGCGACGATGATGCGGTTCTTGCCCTGGCGTTTGGCTTCGTACATGGCGGCATCGGCACGGGCGAACAGGTTGTCCAGGGTTGAGTCTTCTTCGCTGAGATTGGCCAGGCCCTGGCTGACGGTTACGCCAAATGCCTGGCCTTCGTAGCTGAAGTTCAGCGCTTGAATCTCTTTACCCAGACGTTCGGCCACCTGCAGCGCCATCTCCGGCGCGCAGCCAGGTAGCACGGCGGCAAACTCCTCGCCGCCAATGCGCCCGAACAGGTCGCCACGGCGCAGCACCCCTCGGCCACTTTCGGCGATACGCCGCAGTACCTGGTCACCTTCCAGGTGGCCATAGGTGTCGTTGATGTCCTTGAAGTCGTCGATGTCCAGCAACAGAAAGGCCAGCGGCGCACCCTGTACGCTGGCGGTGTCGAAGGCTTGGTTGGCGCACTCGAAGAAGTGCCGGCGATTGCTGCTCTGGGTCAGCACGTCAGTGGTGGCCAGGCGGTGCAACTCCAGCTCCAGTTGCTTCTTTTCGGTGATGTCCTCGGCTATGCCCACCACGATCACCGGCTCGCCAGGCTCGACCTGCTGGTTGATGTAGCACTTGTCGCTCAGCCAGCGAATCTTGCCTTCGGCGGTGATGATGCGGTATTCGCGGTTTTCCACCGCGCCCTGTTCCAGCACGCGGGCCAGGCTTTGTTCGGCGTAATCGAGGTCTTCGGGGTGAATGCTGTTGCGCCATTCGCGATGATCGGCCAACAGCAGGCTGGCAGGGCGGCCGAAGACGCGTTCGTAGGCCGGGCTGACGTACAACACGCGGCGCGTCTCCCACTCCATGGCCCAGAGCACGGCATTCACACTCACCAGCAGCGAGCTGAGCAGTTGTTCGCGTTCGCTCAGCCGCTCGACTTCACCCTGAGCATGCACCAACGCCAGCAGGGTCGAAGCCGCAGCCGGAAGCGGTTGTTCGGCAGTGGGCGGGTCAGGTAAATGAGGCTTTTCTTGAACCATCGGCACAACTCTCTCTGGGCGCGCCGCAAGGCGAAGCAGCGGTCACAACAAGGGGCCACCATGATGGCGAAGTGTTCTTTGAGAGAGGCGAATTGCGGTGAAGTTCCGTCAACGGTATCGATTGGCGGCGCCCGGTAAATGACGCCAAAAACAGGTCGCGGGGGGGGGGGGGCCCCCCCCCCCCCCGGTGAAACCCCCGCCCGGGGCCCCCAAAAAGGTTTAAAAAAGTGGGGAAAAAACCCCCAGGAATGGATTACACAAAAATAAGAAGA
>NZ_JBHGZU010000032.1:0-16257 GCF_042610415.1 Pseudomonas sp. MD330_10 | reverse complement strand
AGCAACTGAGCGCAGCTGTCCTCCAACATATACAGCAGCCGATCACGCGGATATTCGATATCCAGCGGCACATACACGCCGCCAGCCTTCATGACCGCCAGGAACGCCACCATGATCTCGGCACTGCGCGGCATGGCGATAGCCACCCGCACCTCGGCGCCAACCCCACGGGCAATCAACGCATGGGCCAGGCGGTTGGCCAGGCGGTCCAGCTCGCCGTAGGTCAGGGTTTGGGTGTCGAATTTCACCGCCACGGCATCGGGGGTTTCCTGGGCGCGGTCGGCGAACAACTCGTGCACCAGGCGCTGGGCCGAGAAGCCGGCATCGCTGCGGTCCCACAGGTGCAGAATGTGCTGTTGTTCCGCGTCATCCAGCAATTTCAACTGGCCGATGCTCTGCTGCGGGTCGGCCACCATTGCCTGCAACAGGTTGTGCCAGTGGCGGCCCATGCGCTCGATGGTGGCGGCGGTAAACAGGTCGGTGGCGTAGCCCAGAGAGGCTGCCAGCCCCTCGCTCGACTCATGCACATCCAGGTCCAGATCAAAATGTGCGGTATGACTTTCCCAGGCCAGCCCTTCGACGCGCAGCTCATGCAAGGCCGCAGTCGACATCCCCTGCCGTCGTTCGGCCTGGTGATTGAACATGACTTGGAATAACGGGTTCAGACTGAGGCTGCGCTCCGGCTGCAGCGCTTCGACCAATTGCTCGAAGGGCAGGTCCTGATGGGCCTGTGCTCCCAGGGCACGCTCTTTCACCTGGGCCAACAATTGGCGCACGCTGACGTGACCATCGATCTCGGCCTTGAGCACCTGGGTATTGACGAAGAAACCAATCAGACGCTCGGTTTCCACACGGTTGCGGTTGGCAATCGGCACGCCAACGCGAATGTCCTGTTGGCCACTGTAGCGGTGCAACAGAACCTGGAACGAGGCCAGCAACAGCATGAACAGCGTTACACCTTCGCGCTGGGCCAGGGCTTTGAGGTCGACCAACAGCGACGTGGGTATTTCTATGTGCGAACGCGCGCCGCGATGGCTCTGCTCCGCCGGGCGCTGATAATCGAACGGCAGCTCCAGCACCGGTTGCTCACCGCCCAGCAGCTCGCGCCAGTAGCTCAGCTGACGCGCCTTCTCGCCCGCCTCCATCCACTGGCGTTGCCACACTGCGTAATCGGCATATTGAATCGGCAGTGGCGGCAGTCGCACCTCTTGGCCTTGGCTAAAGGCGGCGTAGACCTGCACCAATTCCTCGACCATCACCTGCATCGACCAACCGTCGGAGACGATATGGTGCTGCACCAGCACCAGTACGTGATCATCCTCGGCCAGGCGCAGCAGATCCACGCGCAGCAGCGGCCCTTGCTCCAGATCGAAGGTCAGGGCGATTTTCGCTTCCACACACGTCTGCAGATCAGCTTCCTGGACATTACTGTGACTGATGACCACCGGCGCAGGCTCGCGCACGACTTGCACGGTGCCATCGCTGCCGTGGCGCAGCACGGTGCGCAGACTCTCATGACGGGCCACCAGATGATCAAAGCTGCGTTGCAGCGCGCCAATGTCCAACGGCCCCTTCAGGCGCAGCACACTCGGCACGTGGTAGGCGCGGCTGTCCGGGTCCAACTGCCAGAGGAACCACTGGCGCTCCTGGGCATATGACAGCGGTACCTCACCGTCACGCGGCAACGCAACCAGCGCCGGCGCGCGCCCTTGGTCGGCCCTCGCGCAGGCGGGTAACGCTGCGACGAAACCTTGCAGGCGCGGCTGCTCGAACAGCAATTTGAGCGGCACCTCAAGGGCCAGCGCCTGGCGAAGACGCGAAGTCACCTGCATGGCCAGCAACGAGTGCCCGCCCAGCTCGAAGAAGTGATCCGTCAGCCCGACCCGTGCCACCCCCAGAATATCGGCCCAGATCGCTGCCACTTGTTGCTCGACGGCGCTGACCGGTGCCACCCAGGCCGGCTGCGAAAGATGCGCGTCAGGCTTGGGCAGGGCTTGGCGATCCAGCTTGCCATTGAGGTTCAACGGCAAGCGGTCAAGAAAGACCAGGTGCGCCGGCACCATGTAATCCGGCAGTTGTTCACGCAATACCGCCTTGAGGGTTTCACCCAGCGCCGCAGTCTCCTGCTGATCCGCCACCAGGTACGCGAGCAGTAGGTTATCGACGGCCAGCACCACCGCTTCGCGGACATTGGCCTGGGCCAGCAGCAACGTCTCGATCTCACCCAATTCGATACGGAAGCCACGAATCTTGACTTGATGATCGACACGCCCGACGTATTCGATCACGCCGTCGGCACGATAACGGGCTAGGTCACCGGTGCGGTACAGGCGTTCGCCAGCGTCAGCGAACGGATTGGCGACAAAACGCTCGGCCGTCAACCCTGCACGATTCAAATACCCACGAGCCAGGCCGCAGGCGCTGCCGATATACAACTCGCCCACCGCCCCCAGGGGTGCGAGGTTGAGATCGCGGTCCAGGACATACAGGGCGCGCCCTGGCAACGAGCGGCCAATAGGGCTGGCGGTAGCGCTCAGGGCTTCATCCGCTGCGCTGCAATCCAGCACACTGGACACCACCGTCGCCTCGGTCGGCCCATAGGTATTGAGCAGACGCACATGGCCCAGGCCAGCGCGTACCCATTGTGCGGGCCCGTCCAGCGGCATGGCTTCGCCGCCGATGTGCACTTGGCGCAAGGCACCATACGAACGGGGCCCGGCGGCCAGGCAATCAAGCACAAACAGGTGCCAATAGGCGGTCGGCAAATCGGCCAGGGTAATCCCCTGGCTCAAGATCTCGGTATACAGCCGGCCGCTGTCCCATAGCGACGCGCCACGCAGGACCACCGCCGCGCCGTGGGTCAAGGCCGGATACAGTTGCTCGACAAAACCATCGAAGTTAAGCGTGGCGAATTGCAGCACACGGTCCTGGGGCGTCAGCTGCGAATAGCCGGCGGCAATGCTCGCGAATTCGCTCAGGGCGCCATGGTCGATGGCAACGCCCTTGGGTTTGCCGGTAGAGCCGGAGGTGTAAATCACATAGGCCAGATGATCCGCGCCGATCGCCAAGGCCAAGTCTTCACCGGAGTACTCGGCCAGTCCTGCCTGGTCAATGGCCAAGGCTGCGACCCCTTCGGGAAGCACGATAGGCACGTGGGCGTGTGTCAGCACCAGACGCACACCGCTGTCTTCAAGCATGTGGGCCAGACGCTCGCGCGGGTAACTCGGGTCGAGGGGCACGTAGGCCCCGCCCGCCTTGAGCACTGCCAGCAGGCTGACCACCATGGCGAAGGAGCGCTCAACGGCAATCCCCACCAGCACTTGCGGCCCGACGCCGTGGGCCACCAGGCAATGGGCCAGGCGATTGGCCTGCAGGTTCAGTTCGGCATAGCTCAGCGATACGCCATCGAGCACCAACGCTACCGCGTGTGGGCGCCGCCGTGCCTGCGCCTCGAACAGACGCTGCACCCCGCCCGTCCAAGGCGCGGCCGGTGCGCCGGCGTTCCAGGTCTGCGTAAGACGCTGACGCTCACTGGCACCCAGCATCGGCAGGTCTGCAAGGTGTTCGTTAGGGCGTTCAACCACGGCCCGCAATACGCTTAGCCAGTGTTGCGCCATACGCTCAATCGTGGCGGCCTCGAACAGATCGGTGGCGTAGGTCAATGTCGCCCAAAGCCCATCGACGGTTTCCTGAGTATCCAGACTCACATCGAAATGCGCGGTGTGGCTGTCCCATTCCAGAGCATCAACCTGTAGCCCCATCGCCTGCGGCGCCGCAGTGCCGCGCGCATCGATCTGATGGTTGAACATCACTTGAAACAGTGGGCTATGGCTCAGGCTGCGTTCCGGCTGCAGCGCTTCGACCAGTTGTTCGAACGGCAGGTCCTGATGCGCTTGGGCTTCCAAGGCCGCCTGCTTGACCTGCTGGAGCAGCTCGACAAACGACAGCTCGCCGCTGATGTCGGCCTTGAGGACTTGAGTGTTGACAAAAAAACCGATCAACCGCTCGGTTTCCACCCGATTGCGGTTGGCAATCGGCACGCCCACGCGAATATCCGACTGGCCGGTATAGCGATATAACAATGCCTGGAACGCAGCCAGCAACACCATAAACAGCGTCGCGCCTTGCCGTTGGGCCAGGCCCTGCAAAGCCTCCAGCAACGCGGGGTCCAACAGCCACTCCACACGCGCACCGCGGTGGCTTTGCGCCGGGGGGCGGGGATGATCGAGCGGCAAGTCCAGCACCCGTTGCTCGCCGGCCAAACGCTCACGCCAATAGGCCAACTGGCGCGCCTGCTCACCGGCCTGCAACCAGTCGCGCTGCCACACCGCATAGTCGGCATACTGAATCGGCAGCGCTGGCAACTGCGGCTCCAGGCCCAGCTTAAGCGCGGCATAGGACTGCACCAGCTCCTCGACCATCACCTGCATCGACCAGGCATCGCTGACGATGTGATGCAGCACCAGGACGAGCACATGCTGATCCGCTGCCAGTTGCAATAACCGGACGCGCAACAACGGCCCGGTGCGCAAATCGAACGGTTCGGCGATTGCCGCCTCTACCTGGGCCCTCACCACGGCCGGATCATCGGTAGCGAGGGTTTGCTCTTCGATCCGCAACGCCGCTGGTGCGGCCACGCGCTGCACGGTGCGCTCACCCTCCGTGACGAACACCGTGCGCAGGCTTTCATGGCGTGCAAGCAAGCCATCGAAACTGCGTTGCAGCGCCTGACGGTCCAGTGCGCCTTGCAGGCGCAGGGCTGCGGGGATGTGATACACCGCGCTGTGAGGCTCCAACTGCCAGAGGAACCACTGGCGCTCCTGGGCATAGGACAATGCCAGCGGTTGATCGCGCGCGCAGCGGGCAATCGGCTGCACGTCCAGCACGCTGTCGGAGAGTGCCTGCACAAAGCGCCCAAGCTCAGGCTGTTCGAACAACGCTTTGAGTGGCACATCGATTGCCAATGCCTGACGCACGCGAGACACAACGCGTGTCGCCAGCAACGAGTGCCCGCCGATTTCAAAGAAGTGATCCGACAGACCGACCTGGGCCACGCCCAGCACTTCGGCCCAGATCGCCGCCACCTGGCACTCGCGTGCGGTCACGGGTGGCACGTAATGTTTTTGCAACGCGCCAGCGTCGGGCCTTGGCAGGGCCTTGCGGTCCAGCTTGCCATTGGGGGTCAGCGGCATCCGCTCCAGCAGCACCAGATAGCTCGGCACCATGTATTCCGGCAATCGCGCGCGCAAGGCTGTCTTGAGCTGTTCCCGCAGCGCGGCCTGTTCCTGCTCGGCCAGCGGGTGGCGGGTGACCAGATAGGCAAGCAACTGCTCATGGTCAGCTATCACCACCGCTTCGCGCACCATTGGCTGCTCGCGCAGGCACGCCTCGATCTCGCCCAATTCGATACGGAAACCCCGCACCTTAACCTGATGGTCGACGCGGCCGATGTACTCCACCACCCCCTGCTCGCGATAGCGCGCCAGGTCGCCGGTGCGATACAAGCGTTCGCCGGGACCGCCATACGGGTTGGGCACAAAGCGCTCGGCCGTCATGGCCGCCCGGCCGAAATAACCGCGAGCCAAACCGACGCCACCAATCAGCAGTTCACCGGGCACCGTCAGCGGGCAAGGCGTAAGCGTGTCGTTGAGGATGAACAGCGACGTATTGGCAATCGGTCGCCCTACAAACGGCACAGGCTCAAGCAATGGATAGGCGGCCGACCAGATGGTCGTCTCGGTCGGGCCGTACAGGTTCCACACCGTGCCTTGCCAGGCGAGCATGCGCTCGGCCAGGTCGGCGGGCAGCGCCTCACCACCACACAGGCATTTGATTCCGCGCAGTACGGTGCAACGTTCGCTGTCCAGCAGCATGCGCCAGGTCGATGGCGTGGCTTGCAGCACGTCGATGGTTGCGTGCTGCACCAGGTCGAGGATGGCCTCCGGGTCCAGGGACGTGTCCTTGTCGGCCAGGACCACCGTCGCGCCCACCGCCAGGGGAACGTAAAGCTCCAGGGCAAAAATATCGAAAGAGAAGGTGGTCAACGACAACAGGCGTGCTTGTGCATCAATGCCCAAGGTGTCGGCCATGCCCTGGGTGAAGCTGCTCAGCGCGGCATGGCGCACCATCACGCCCTTGGGTTTGCCGGTGGAGCCGGACGTGTAGATCACATATGCCAGGTGCTCACCACTGAGTTCGACGTCTGGGTTGACGCTGCTGTAGCGCCCATCCGCGTCTTCGTCCATCAGTAGCACCTGCTGATCGGCCGCCAACGGCAACTGTTGACGCAGGCTGCCGGCCGTCAGCACAACGTGCGCGCGGCTGTCTTCGAGCATAAAGGCCAATCGATCAGGCGGGAAACCAGGGTCGAGCGGCACGTAGGCACCGCCGGCCTTCAAGGTTGCCAACAGTGCCACCGCCATCTCGACCGAGCGCTCTAAAGCCACCGCCACCAGCACGTCGGGGCCGACGCCAGCGCCGCGCAAACGGTGGGCCAGTCGATTGGCACGTCGGTTCAATTCGCCATAGCTCAGCACTTGGCCGTTACACGCCAGTGCCGTCGCATCCGGGCGCAGCCGAGCCTGGTCTTCGAACAGGCGATGCACGCCCATATCCTGGGCAAACGCCCGCTGGGTAGCGTTCCAGTCATGCACCATGTGCTGCAACTGGGCATCCTCCAGCAGCGGCAATTCACCGACACGGCGGGTGCAATCCTGGCTGACGCTGTGCAGCAAACGTTGCCAGTGTGCAAGCAGGCGCTGCATGCCGGGGGCGTCGAAAAGGTCCGTGGCATAGGTCAGGGACGCCTGAATGCCTTCGACCGATTCCTGGGTATCCAGGTTGAGATCCAATTGCGCGGTCTTGCTGTCCCACTCCAACCCCTGGACCTGCAGACCCGTTGCGCTGGCGCCGCCGCGCTGGGTATCGGTCTGGTGGTTGAACATCACCTGGAACAGCGGGTTATAACTCAGGCTACGTTCCGGCTGCAGCGCTTCGACCAGTTGCTCGAAAGGCAAGTCTTGATGGGCCTGGGCTTGCACCACGCGCTCACGAGTGTGGTGCAACAGCTCGCGAAAGCTCATCTGCCCGTCGATGTCAGCCTTGAGAACCTGTGTGTTGACGAAAAAGCCGATGAGCCCCTCGGTCTCCGCGCGATTGCGGTTGGCCACCGGCACGCCGATGCGAATGTCCCCCTGACCGCTGTAGCGATACAACACCGCCTGGAATGAAGCCAGCAGCAGCATGAACAGCGTCACACCTTCGCGCTGCGCCATGGTTTTGAGACGGGTGACCAACGCGGCATCCAGCGCCAGGTCCAGACGTGCACCGCGGTAGCTTTGTATCGCAGGCCGTGGGCGATCCATCGGCAATTCCAGCACGGACTGCTCACCGCCCAGCAGGTTTTCCCAGTACGCGAGTTGCCGCTCGCGCTCGCCGGCTTCCATCCAGCTGCGCTGCCACAGTGCATAGTCGGCGTACTGGATTGGCAAGGCCGGTAGCTGCGGTTCGAGCCCCTGGACATGGGCGGCATACAATTGCACAAGCTCGTCGACCATGACCTGCATCGACCAGCCATCGGAGACGATGTGATGTTGCACCAGTACCAGCACATGCTCCTGCGGCGCCAGGCGTAGCAGTTTCACTCGCAGCAACGGGCCTTGCTGCAAATCGAACGGCCGGTCAATTTCGGCCTGCACCCAGTCTTTGACCTGGAATGCCTGGGCCTCGACCAAGGTGATTTCCACCCGCGCGTTTTCGACAATGACCTGCAAGGCGCTGTCACCATCGGGCTCAATGTGCGTGCGCAGGCTTTCGTGCCGGCTAACCAGAGTGTCGAAGCTGCGCTGCAAGGCTGCTACGTCCAGCTCTCCCACCAGACGCAGCGCCCGAGGCACATGGTATGCGGTGCTCTGCGGCTCCAACTGCCACAAAAACCACTGCCGCTCCTGCGCATAAGAGAGTCGAAGCGGCTCGCCTTCCTGACGCTTGAAAACCGGGGCGATCTCAAACAGGTTGATGCCTTGTTGCTTGAGCATGACCGCCAACGCTTTCTTTTGCTGCGCAGAAAGTGAACCCACCGACTCGATTAATGCTTGCACGCCACGCCCCTCAGGAAATCAATTTATCCAAATCTTCTGCTGATAGACGTTTGAGGGCCTCCAAGGATTTAGCCAATGCGTCCTGCACCGGCGAATTATTTGTTTGCTGGGCCGCGACGTAAGCACTGAAATCAGCCAGGGTGGGTGCGGTGAAGATCGACTTGACGTCGAACTCGGCGTGCAAGCGCTCGCGCAGGCGCACCACCACTTGCGTAGCCAGCAACGAATGCCCGCCCAGCTCGAAGAAGTTGTCGTGCAGGCCGACACGCTGAACGTGCAAGACCTCGGCCCAGATCGCGGCGACCTGTTGTTCGAGTTCGCTCTGGGGCGCAATGTACTCGCGGGCCATCAGGCTGGCATTGGCCTTGGGCAGCGCCTTGCGATCCAACTTGCCGTTGGGACTCAGCGGCATCTGCTCCAGCAGCACCCACTGTGCCGGCACCATGTAATCCGGCAGGTGTTCAGCAAGGTGCGCACCGAGCACCTCGCGCCAATCGTCGCTGGCATGGTGCAGCACCAGGTAACCCACCAAGTACTTGCCGTCCACCGCCAGCACCGCCGCTTCACGGACCTGCTCGTGTTCCAGCAACCGCGCTTCGATCTCGCCCAGCTCGATGCGCAGGCCGCGCAGCTTGACCTGATGGTCGATACGCCCGGCGTATTCGATCACTCCGTCTTCGCGGTAGCGCGCCAGGTCGCCGGTGCGGTACAGGCGCTCGCCGTGGACGAACGGGTGGGCGATAAAGCGTTCGGCGGTCAACGCAGGACGGCGGTGATAACCACGGGCCAGGCCCGCGCCGCCCAGGTACAGCTCGCCCAGCACGCCGACCGGCACCGGTTCGAAATTATCGTCAAGCAGGTAGCAGCCCAAATTGGCAATCGGACGGCCAATCGGCACCGTGTCGCGGCCTTCGTCGACGCAGGTCCAGTGGGTCACGTCGATGGCGGCTTCGGTCGGGCCATACAGGTTGTACAGCCCAGCGTGCGGCAGCTTGGCGAACACCTGCTGCTGCGCATCCACCGGCAACGCCTCGCCGCTGCACACGATGCGTTGCAGGCTCCGGCAGCTGGACACCGCCGTATCCTGCAAGAACGCCTGCAACATCGACGGCACAAAGTGCAGCGTGGTGACCTGTTCGGCGTTGATCAAGTGGATCAATCTGGCTGGATCGCGGTGATCGCCAGGGGCGGCAATCACCAGCCGCGAGCCGGTCATCAGCGGCCAGAAAAACTCCCACACCGACACGTCGAAACTGAACGGGGTCTTTTGCAATACGCTGTCGGCCGCGCTTAACCCGTAGGCTTCCTGCATCCATTGCAGGCGGTTGAGCAAGGCCGAATGACGGTTGCCCGCGCCCTTGGGTTGGCCAGTGGAGCCCGAGGTGTAGATCACGTACGCGAGGTTTTCGCCGTCCAACGCGACAGCCGGGTTTTGCTCGCTGTAGGTCTCAAAACTCGACTCGCCCAGCACCAGGGTTTCCAAGCCTTGCGGAATCGGCAACTGACTGAGCAAAGGCGCTTGGGTCAGCAGCAGTTGCACGCCGCTGTCGTCGAGCATGTAGGCCAGGCGTTCGCGTGGGTAGTCGGGGTCCAGCGGCACATAGGCGCCGCCGGCTTTGAGCACCGCAAGCAGGCCGATAACCATGTCGAAGGAGCGCTCCACGGCCAGGCCCACCCGCACATCCGGGCCGACACCGGCCTCGATCAAGCGATGGGCCAGGCGGTTGGCGCGGCGGTTGAGCTCGGCGTAGTCGATACGTTGCTCGGCAAACACCAGGGCCGTGGCCTGCGGCTGGCGTTTGGCCTGGGCTTCGATCAGGTGATGCACCCACTGGTTTTGCGGGTAGTCGCGGGCGGTGGTGTTCCACTGCTCAAGTATTTGTTGGCGCTCGGTCATGTCCAGCATGGCCAGTTCGCCAAGGCTTTGCTCACCGCCTTGGAGCATGCCACCCAGCAGGTTGGCCAGATGCCGGGCGTAGCCCTGCACCATGGGCATGGTGAAATGCGCACGGGCAAAGTTGAATTGCACCGACAGCGTTTCACCGACGTCCGCCAATACCGTCAATGGAAAACTGGTTTGTTCATGGGCCTGTGGCGCGCCAAATCGCAGACCACTGCCGCCGCTCTGCTCAAGGGCTTTGGACACCGGGTAGTTTTCGAATACCAAGATGCTGTCGAACAGCCCTTCCCCGCCTTGCCCGGCCCACCGCTGGATATCGTACAGCCCACAGTGCTCATGCTCGCGCAGGGACAAGTTCTGCGACTGCACTGCTTGCAGCCAATCGGCCACCGACGCCTGCTCATCCACTGCGCAGATGACCGGCAAGGTGTTGATAAACAACCCAACCTGTTGTTCCACCCCCACCAGTTCAGCGGGACGCCCGGATACCGTGGCGCCGAATGACACCACCGGTTGCCCGCTGTGGCGGTGTAGCAGGATCAGCCACGCCGCCTGGATCAAAGTATTGAGGGTAACCTTGTGGCTTCGCGCGAAGGATTCCAGGCGCTCAGTCAAGCCGGGGTCAAGCGATAACTGATGCTGCCCCTGCCCCGTCTGCGACGTTGGCGGATAGGTGCCCAGGCGGGTCGGCGCTTGCAACGCGCCCACCTGTTCGCGCCAGAAGGCTTCGGTCGCCGCGCTATCGCGCTGTTGCAACCAGCCGATGTAATCGCGATAGCGCCCGGCGGTTTCGGGCACCGCGATCCCGGCATAGCGTTGCAGTACTTCACCGAACAAGCGGGAATTGCTCCAACCGTCCATCAGGATATGGTGATGGGTGTAAATCAGTTCATGGCGCTGCTCGTCGGTGCGCACCAGCAGCAGGCGCATCAAAGGCGCGTGTGACAGGTTGAAGCCCTGCCGACGCTGGGCCTGCTGCAAATCCTGTAGAGCCTGTTCGCACTCCGGCATGGCGCGCCAGTCAAGCACCTCGACGGGCAAACGGGCCGCGCGGTACACCACCTGGCATGGCCAGTCCAATTGCCCTTCCCAGAAAAACCCGCTGCGCAGCACGTCATGCGCCTGCACCGTCGCGTCCCAGGCTTGCTGGAATCGTGGCACGTCCAGGCCATCGACGCTGACCCGGATCTGGTTGATGTAGTCGCCCGCCGCTTGCTCATAGAGGGAGTGGAACAGCATGCCCTGCTGCATGGGCGACAAGGTGTAGAGGTCTTCGATGGCATCGGCGGCCAGCGGCAGCGACTCAAGTTGCTGTTGGTTCAACCGCGCCAAGGGGAAGTCCGACACGGTGACGCCGCTGTTGCCGGGCGTGCAGCAATGCGCGATCAACGCCGTCAGTTCGCGGCTGAATGCCACGCTCACAGCTTCGATCACCTCAGGGTCGAACATCAGCGGACTGAAGGTCCAGCCCATGTGCAACTCGCCGCCATACACTTGGCCGTTGACGGTCAACCAGTTGCTCAGTGGCGCGTCTGGGCTCTGCTCGGCACCGGCACTTTCCGACGCAGTGGCAAACAGGCCGTCCGGCTGATCGAAGCTGGCGTCGACCTGACCCAGGTAGTTGAAAGTGATGCGCGGCACCGGCAAGCGACTGAACGCTTGGCGCGTCGCATCATCTCCCAGATAACGCAGGGCACCGAACCCCAGACCGTTGTCTGGAATGGCACGCAGTTGCTCCTTGATCTGCTTGATGGAATCGGCCAGGGAGTCAGCCGGCGTCAGGCGCACTGGGAACAGACTGGTGAACCACCCCAGAGTGCGACTCAGGTCGATGTCATCGAACAGGTCCTCACGTCCATGGCCTTCCAGCTGGATCAGGCTGCTGGCATGCCCGGTCCATTGGCAGATCACCCGCGCCAGGGCGGTCAGCAGCAGGTCATTGATCCGTGTGCGATAGGCCGCCGGTGCCTGTTGCAGCAATTGCCGGGTGCGTTCGGCGTCCAGTCGGCTGACCAGCGTGCGCGCCAGTCGACCAGGCCGAGCGCCGTGGGGGTCACGACACGGCAGGTCCGTGGGCATGCCATCGAGTTGCTGCAACCAGAAGTGCTTTTGCGACTGGATCGCTTCGCTGTGGGCATAGCCCTGTACGCGCTCGGCCCACGCTTTGAACGACGTCGTCTTGGCTGGTAGCGCATGCTGGCGATACAGACTTTGCAGGTCTTCAAGCACCACCCGCCAGGACACGCCATCCACCACCAGGTGGTGCATGACCAGCAGCAACCGTTGGCTGCCGTCCGGCAGATCGGCAAGCAATACACGCAGCAGCGGCCCATTCAGTGCAAGGCTGCGCTGGGCCTCTTCACAGCGCGCCGTCAGGGCCTGGGTATCCGGCACCGTGGCGTGCCAGAGCAGTCCGCTGGCAGGCTCGGCATGCACGGCCTTCCACTCTGCGCCGTGCTGACTGAAGCGCAGGCGCAGTACATCGTGGTGCAGCATCAGCGCCTGCAAGGCCGCTTCCAGGCGTGCGGCCTGCAGAGGCTGGCGCGGCGTCAAGAGCAGTGACTGGTTCCAGTGGTGCGGCTGCGGCAGGTCTCTTTCGAAGAACAACTGTTGGAACGGCAGCAGCGGCGTCTGACCCTGCACCGGCCCCTGGTCGATCACTGCCACAGCGTGCAGCTGTGCCACCCGCGCCAGGCTGCGCACGGTCTGGTGCTGGAACAGCGCCTTGGCGGTGAAATGGATGCCGGCAGCACGCGCGCGGCTGACGACCTGGATCGAGATGATCGAATCCCCGCCGCGTTCGAAGAAGTTGTCGTTGACCCCCACTTGCTCGACGCCCAGCACATCGGCCCAGATCGCGGCGATCTGTTGCTCCAATGCGCTCTGCGGGGCGATGTAGTGATGCGTCACCTCAGGTTTGGGCAACGCCTTGCGATCCAACTTGCCGTTGGGACTCAGCGGCATCTGCTCCAGCAGTACCCACTGCGCCGGCACCATGTAATCCGGCAGGTGTTCGGCCAGGTGCGCACCGAGCACCTCGCGCCAATCGCCGTGGGCATGGTGCAGCACCAGGTAACCCACCAAGTACTTGCCGTCCACCGCCAGCACCGCCGCTTCGCGGACCTGCTCGTGTTCCAGCAACCGCGCTTCGATCTCGCCCAGCTCGATGCGCAGGCCGCGCAGCTTGACCTGATGGTCGATACGTCCGGCGTATTCGATCACTCCGTCTTCGCGGTAGCGCGCCAGGTCGCCGGTGCGGTATAGGCGCTCGCCGTGGACGAACGGGTGAGCGATAAAGCGTTCGGCGGTCAATGCAGGACGGCGGTGATAACCACGGGCCAGACCGGCGCCGCCCAGGTACAGCTCGCCCAGCACGCCGACCGGCACCGGTTCGAAATTATCGTCAAGCAGGTAGCAGCCCAGATTGGCAATCGGACGGCCAATCGGCACGGTGTCTCGGCCTTCGTCGACGCAGGTCCAGTGGGTCACGTCGATGGCGGCTTCGGTCGGGCCATACAGGTTGTACAGCCCAGCGTGCGGCAGCTTGGCGAACACCTGCTGCTGCGCATCCACCGGCAACGCCTCACCGCTGCACACGATGCGTTGCAGGCTCCGGCAGCTGGACACCGCCGCATCCTGCAAGAACGCCTGCAACATCGACGGCACAAAGTGCAGCGTGGTGACCTGTTCGGCGTTGATCAAGTGGATCAATCTGGCCGGATCGCGGTGATCGCCAGGGGCGGCAATCACCAGGCGCGAGCCGGTCATCAGCGGCCAGAAAAACTCCCACACCGACACGTCGAAACTGAACGGGGTCTTTTGCAATACGCTGTCGGCCGCGCTTAACCCGTAGGCTTCCTGCATCCATTGCAGGCGGTTGAGCAAGGCCGAATGACGGTTGCCCGCGCCCTTGGGTTGGCCAGTGGAGCCCGAGGTGTAGATCACGTACGCGAGGTTTTCGCCGTCCAACGCGACAGCCGGGTTTTGCTCGCTGTAGGTCTCAAAACTCGACTCGCCCAGCACCAGGGTTTCCAAGCCATGCGGAATCGGCAACTGACTGAGCAAAGGCGCTTGGGTCAGCAGCAGTTGCACGCCGCTGTCGTCGAGCATGTAGGCCAGGCGTTCGCGTGGGTAGTCGGGGTCCAGCGGCACATAGGCGCCGCCGGCTTTGAGCACCGCAAGCAGGCCGATAACCATGTCGAAGGAGCGCTCCACGGCCAGGCCCACCCGCACATCCGGGCCGACACCGGCCTCGATCAAGCGATGGGCCAGGCGGTTGGCGCGGCGGTTGAGCTCGGCGTAGTCGATACGTTGCTCGGCAAACACCAGGGCCGTGGCCTGCGGCTGGCGCTCGGCCTGGGCTTCGATCAGGTGATGCACCCATTGGTTTTGCGGGTAGTCGCGGGCGGTGGCGTTCCACTGCTCAAGTATTTGTTGGCGCTCGGTCATGTCCAGCATGGCCAGGTCCTGCAAGGGCCGCGTCGTGTCGGCCACCGCCCCACGCAGCAGGCCCAGCCAGTGCCGGAGCATGCGCGCGGCGGTGCTGGCATCGAACAAGTCCGTGGCGTAAGTCAGCGACGCCCAGAGGCCGTCCTCGGTCTCCTGGGTGTCCAGGCTCAAGTCGAATTGCGCGGTGCGGGTCTCATGCTCCAGGCTGACCACCCGCAGGCCCGGCAGTTGTTGTATGGCCGTCCGCGCCTGCGCCTGATGGTTGAACATCACTTGGAACAACGGGTTATGGCTAAGACTGCGCTCAGGCTGCAAAGCCTCCACCAGCTGCTCGAAGGGTAAATCCTGATGGGCCTGGGCTTCCAGCGCACGACGCTTGGTGTGCTGGAGCAGTTCGGAGAAGCTCATGGCACCATCAAGGTCGGCCTTGAGCACTTGGGTGTTGACGAAGAAACCGATCAGCGCCTCGGTTTCGACACGGTTGCGGTTGGCAATCGGCACGCCGACACGGATATCGCGCTGCCCGCTGTAGCGGTACAAAAACAGCTGGAACGATGCCAGCAACAGCATGAACAGGGTCACGCCTTCGCGTTGGGCCAGGGCCTTCAAACCGGTCACCAGCCCAGGGTCAAGCTGGATGTCCTGACGGGCACCGAGAAAGCGCTGTTGCGCCGGGCGCGGACGATCGAGGGGCAGCGCCAGCACCGGCTGCGTACCGCCCAGCAGTTGACGCCAATAGTCCAATTGGCGCGTTTTCTCGCCCGCCTCCATCCAGCGGCGTTGCCACAACGCATAGTCGCCGTACTGGATCGGCAGCGGCGTCAAGGTGCAGTCCTGACCCTGGCTGTACGAGGCGTATAGCTGCATCAGTTCCTGCACCATCACGCCCATAGACCAACCATCGGACACAATATGGTGCTGCACCAGCACCAGCACATGCTCCTGTGCATTGAGTTCCAACAGGGTTACCCGCAACAGCGGGCCTTGGCGCAAATCGAACGGACGGGCGATCTCGGCCTCGACCCGGGCCTTGAGCTGCGCCTCGTCGGTACGGTCTTCAAGGATCTGGATGTCGGTATGGGGTAACACTTGTTGGGTGCGCGATTCGTCGTCCAGGTGCAGGCGGGTGCGCAGGCTTTCATGTCGTGCTGCCAGGCTGGCAAAGCTGCGCCGCAGGGCGGCCTTGTCCAGCATCCCGCACAGACGCAGGGCACCGGGCACGTGATAGGCGGCACTGTCCGGGTCCAACTGCCACAGAAACCACTGGCGCTCCTGGGCGTAGGACAGCGGCAGGTGTTGGTCGGCCTCGCGAACCGAGGCAATGGGCAATTGCGCGAAACTCATGCCTCGGCTTTGCAAGCGCTGGTAAAACTGCTGGCGCTGTTCCAGAGGCAGGCGAAGAAAGCGCGAAACCAGATCGATATTAGGGTTGGTAAGCATGCTTCAAATCGCCTCTAGTTCGCTCAAAAAGTCACGAAGGTCGTCAAAGTCTTCCGCGCTGCCGGCACGGAAGGTGGCTGCGGCCTGCACATAGGCGCGCAGGGTTTCGGTCTGGAACACTTCCACCAGCGGCACGTCCAGGCCCAGTTCGGCCTGGACCCGCGAGGTGATCTGGATCGCCAGCAGCGAATGCCCACCCACCTCGAAGAAGTTGTCGTTCAGGCCCACCTGGGGCAGGTGCAACACCTCGGCCCAGATCGCGGCGATCTGTTGTTCCAGTTCGGTTTCAGGAGCCACGTAGGTCTGCTGCATCAGGCTCGCGTCCGGCGCCGGCAGGCCCTTGCGGTCGAGCTTGCCGTTGGGGGTCAG
>NZ_JBHGZU010000031.1:0-21510 GCF_042610415.1 Pseudomonas sp. MD330_10 | reverse complement strand
CGGGTCAGGTCGCCGCTGCGGTACACGCGGCTGCCGGGTTTGCCGAACGGGTCCGGCACAAAGCGTTCGGCGGTCAGCGCCGGGCGCTCCAGGTAACCCCGCGCCACGCCCTCGCCGCCCAGGTACAACTCGCCAGCCACGCCGATGGGTTGCAGGTTGAGCTGCGCGTCCAGTACGTAGCCGCTGCGGTTGCCCAGCAAGGTGCCGATGGGCGCATACACCGCACCGCACGGGTCGCCGCGCCGTGCTTTCCATAGCAAGGGCGTGACCACGGTTTCGGTCGGGCCATAGCCATTGAACAGGTACGTCGGTTTCAGCGCGCGCCAGGCCAGGTCGTAACTGGCCTGGGCCACCGCATCGCCGCCAAAGCAGTACACGCGCACATTCGGCGGGTTGCCATCGCGTTCGGCATGCTCGGCCAGTTGTTGCAGGTACACCGGCGGGAACACCGCCATGGTCACGTGGTGACGGTGCATCTGTTCGTAGGTGTGCTCGGGCAGCCACAGGCTGTCGTCGCGGATGAGCACACTGGCGCCGTTGATCAGCGGGTGCATCCAGCCTTCGTGGGAACCGTCGAAGGCGAACGACATAAAGTGCAGTTCGCAGTCGGTCGGGCCGGTTTCGTAGCGTTCGCCAGTGGCGATGATATGCGCCACCAAAGGGCCGTGGGCCACCGCCACGCCTTTGGGCATCCCGGTGGAGCCGGAGGTGTAGATCACGTAGGCGAGGTTGGCGCCGTCCAGTGCGACGTTGGGGGCGGTATCGCGATTGTCGGACCAGAGCGGTGTGTGATCAATTGCAAGGACATGCAGGCCATCCGGGATCGGCAAGCGCGGCTGCACCGTCGAATGCGTCAGCAGCAACTGAGCGCAGCTGTCCTCCAACATATACAGCAGCCGATCACGCGGATATTCGATATCCAGCGGCACATACACTCCACCAGCCTTCATGACTGCCAGGAACGCCACCATGATCTCGGCACTGCGCGGCATGGCGATAGCCACGCGAACCTCGGCGCCAACCCCACGGGCAATCAACGCATGGGCCAGGCGGTTGGCCTGGCGGTCCAGCTCGCCGTAGGTCAGGGTTTGGGTGTCGAATTTCACCGCTACGGCATCGGGGGTTTCCCGGGCGCGGTCGGCGAACAATTCGTGCACCAGGCGCTGGGCCGAGAAGCCGGCATCGCTGCGGCCCCATAGGTGCAGAATGTGCTGTTGCTCCGCGTCATCCAGCAATTTCAACTGGCCGATGCTCTGCTGCGGGTCGGCCACCATTGCCTGCAACAGGTTATGCCAGTGGCGGCCCATACGTTCGATGGTGGCGGCGGTAAACAGGTCGGTGGCGTAGCTCAACGAAGCGTTGAGCCGCTCCTGGGACTCATCGATATCCAACACCAGATCGAAATGCGCATTGGTGTCGCCCCACGTCACCGGGGTCATGTCCAAATGCGCCAGACGCTGCAGGTGCTGGCCGGACTGGCTGATATGGTGGTTGAACGCCACTTGGAACAATGGGCTCAAGCTCAGGCTGCGCTCGGGCTGGAGGGCCTCGACCAATTGCTCGAAGGGCAGGTCCTGATGGGCCTGGGCTTCCAGGGCACGCTCTTTCACCTGGGCCAACAATTGGCGCACGCTGACGTGACCATCGATCTCGGCTTTGAGTACCTGGGTATTGACGAAGAAGCCAATCAGACGCTCGGTTTCCACCCGGTTGCGGTTGGCAATCGGCACGCCAACGCGAATGTCCTGTTGGCCGCTGTAGCGGTGCAGCAGCGCCTGATAAGACGCCAGCAACAGCATAAACAGGGTCACCCCTTCACGCTGAGCCAGGGCCCTGAGGTCGTCGAGCAGCGGGCTCGACAGGTCAATGGACAAACGCGCGCCACGATGGCTCGGTACCGCCGGGCGTTGATAATCGAACGGCAGCTCCAGCACCGGTTGCTCACCGCCCAGCAGCTCGTGCCAGTAGCTCAGCTGACGCGCCTTCTCGCCCGCCTCCATCCACTGGCGTTGCCACACCGCGTAATCGGCATATTGAATCGGCAGCGCCGGCAATTGCAGGCGCTGGCCCTGACTGCAAGCGCCATAGAGCTGCACCAGCTCGTCGACCATCACCTGCATCGACCAGCCATCGGAAATGATGTGGTGCTGTACCAGCACCAGCACATGCTCATCTTCGGCCAGGCGTAGCAGGTTGACCCGCATCAGCGGCCCCGCACGCAGGTCGAAAGGTTGCGCGATACAGGCTTGCAGTGTGGCTTCAAGGTGCGCTTCATCGGTATCGAGCACGGCCATGGCAAGGTGTACCTGCGGGCTGATCACCTGCACAGTGCGCTCGGCTTCCTGGAGCAGATGGGTGCGCAAGCTTTCGTGGCGAGCGACCAGGGCATCCAGGGCCTGTTGCAGCGCATCGACATTCAACGGCCCCCGCAGACGCAATGCACTGGGCATGTGATACGCCGCGCTGGTCGGGTCCAGTTGCCACAGAAACCATTGGCGCTCCTGGGCATAGGACAGTGCCAGCGGCTGCTCGCGCGACACGCTGACCATCGGCGGCGCGGTGTCGGCCTGCACGTCCGCGCACGCCACGGCAAACGCTTCCAGCGTCGGCTGTTCGAACAAGACGCGCAACGGGACTTCCCGCTTGAGGTCGTGACGCACCCGAGAGATCACCTGGGTGGCCAGCAAGGAGTGGCCGCCACGTTCGAAAAAGTGGTCATCCAGCCCCACCGACTCGACCTGCAACACCGCCTGCCAGATGGCCGCCAGTTGCTGTTGCAGCGGGGTTTGCGCGGCACGGTAGGCCTGGGGCGATTGGCTCAGGTCCGGGGCCGGCAGCGCGCGGCGGTCGAGTTTGCCGCTGGGGTTCAAGGGCAGCGCATCGAGCACCACCCAGTGCGCGGGCACCATGTAGTCCGGCAGGGAGCGCTGCAAGGTCGCCGCCAGGGCCTGGGTATTCAGCGGCTGCTCCAGGGCCGGTACGACGTAGGCCACCAGTTGCGCACCGGTCGCGCTCGGCTGGGCGATCACGGCCGCCTCACGTACCTGCGGCAAGCCTTGCAGATGGGCTTCGATCTCGCCCATTTCGATACGGAAACCACGCACTTTGACTTGATGGTCGATACGCCCCACATACTCCAGGGCGCCCGCCGCGTTGTAGCGGGCCAGGTCGCCACTGCGGTAGAGCCGCGCACCCGGCGTGCTGGAAAACGGGTCGGGCAGGAAGCGTTCAGCGGTCAGCGCCGGGCGGTCGAAGTACCCCTGGGCCAGGCCGGCTTCGGCGCCGATGCATAGCTCGCCGACGCCTTCGCTGTCCAGCAGGTCGAAGGCACTGTCGAGCACATACAGCCCACGGCCTTCGATGGCGCGGCCAATCGGTACGCCAAACGCTTCGCTGGCATCCGCCAGTTGGCAGGTGTGCACGCTGGACACCACGGTGGCCTCGGTCGGCCCGTAGGTGTTGACCAGGCGCACAGCGCCCAGCCCAGCGGCGTGCCAGGCGCGCAGCCCTTCCACCGACATCGCCTCGCCCCCCACATGCACCTGGCGCAGGTTGCCCAGCGTTCGGCCATCCACGGAGCACTCCTTGGCCAGCAGGTACCAGTAGGCCGCTGGCAGGTCGGCCAGGGTCACGCCCTGCTCGACGATTTCCCGTGCCAGTTGCCCGGCGTCCCACAGCTCGTCACCGCGCATGATCAGCGCCGCGCCCATGCACAGCGGTGGGTAACACTGCTCGACAAAGCCGTCGAAGCTGAACGTGGCGAACTGCAGCACACGGTCATCGCTACGCAACTGGCTATAGCGGGCGGCGCTGTCGCAGAACTGGCCGAGAGCGGCATGGTCGATGGCCACGCCCTTGGGCTGGCCGGTGGAACCTGAGGTGTAGATCAAGTAGGCCAGGTCGGCAGCGGCGGCATGGTTGGGCGGATTGAGCGCCGAGTAGCCCGCCAGCTCCGCCCCCTCGGCACTGAAGTCCAAGCGGGTCAGGGCCTCGGGCAACGGCAGGTCGGCAAGCAGCCCGGTTTCGCTGAGCAGCAGGTTCAAGCGACTGTCGGCCAGCATGTAGGCCAAGCGCTCGGCGGGGTACTTGGGGTCCAGCGGCACATAGGCCGCGCCGCTCTTGAGCACGGCCAACAGGCTGACGATCAACTGCGGACCACGGCGACACGCCAGGCCCACGCGCTGGCCGGGAGCAACGCCAAGCTCCAGCAGACGATGAGCCAGACGGTTGGCTCGCGCGTTGAGCTGTGCGTAGCTCAACTGTTCGTTAGCCGCCTGCACGGCCAGTGCGTCGGGGGTGCTGGCGGCCTGGGCGGCGATGCGTTCATGCACGCGCGCGCGGCTCTGGGCAGCGGCAGCTGATTGACTGCGGGCGAGCAGTTCGCGCCGGGTGTCGGGCGCCAGCAGCTGCAGGCTGCCCAACGGCGCCTGGGCATCGGCGAGCAGTTGCACCAGCAGATGCCGCAGGTTGGCGCCCAGTCGGCCGACCTGCTCGGCACTCAAACGTGCACGGTCGTAGCTGAATTCCAGGCGCAGGCTCGCGCCTAGCTCTATGCCCAGGGTCAGCGGGTAATGGGTGCGTTCGTGGTTGTGCAACGGTCCGAACGTCAGCCCGGCGGGCGCGCCCTGTTTTAGGGCTTCGGCCACCGGGAAGTTTTCGAATACCAGCAAGGTATCGAACAGCGCACCCTGTTGGCCGGCCCAGCCTTGAATGTCATAGAGCGGCACGTGTTCGTGATCGCGCAGGCTCAGGTTGAGGGTTTGCAACGCGCTGAGCCAATCGGCGGCCGACTGCGAAGGCGACGCCGCGCTGACGATGGGCAAGGTATTGATAAACAGGCCCAACTGCTGCTCGATCCCCGGCAACGGTGCCGAACGCCCGGCCACCGTGGCACCGAAGGCCACGCAGGCTTGGCCGGTGTAACGCTGCAACAGCAAGGCCCAGGCACCTTGCAGCACGGTGTTAAGGGTGACTTTACGTGCGCGGGCAAATTCACCGAGGGCGCGGGTGAAGTCGGCGTCCAGCACCATGGAGTAATCGGCCATGCCGGTGCCGTTGACCGGTGTGCGCAGCGTGTCGGCGAGTAGGGTCGGCGCTTCCAGCGGTGCCAATGCGGCTTTCCAGAACGCTTCGCCGCTGGGCTGTTGCTGCAACCAGCCGAGGTAATCGCGGAACTGCCCTGCCGGCGCAGGGACGGCATGGCCGGCGTAGTGAGCGATCACTTCGGCAAGCAATTGGGCGTTACTCCAGCCATCCATCAGGATGTGGTGACTGGTGAATATCAGGTGCCACCCGTGGCCGGCGCCGCGCACCAGCATCAGGCGAAACAGCGGCGCCGCGTCGAGGGCAAAGCCCTTGTCGCGCTCGGCTTCGGCCAGTGCATCCAGATCGGCGCCCGTGTCTTCGATCACCTGCAACTGCAAATCGACATGGCGCTGGATCAGTTGATGGGCGCTGTGCAGGCCCAGCCAATGAAAGCTGCTGCGCAGGATGTCATGGCGGTCCAGGGCGGCCTGCCAGGCACGCCCGAACGCCAGCAGGTCCAGGCCTTCGATATCCAGGCGCAGTTGGTTGATATAGGCCTGGGCCTCGGGTTCGTACAAGCTGTGGAACAGCATGCCCTGCTGCATCGGCGACAGCGGGTAGAGATCGGCAATCTGCGGCCCCGCCACAGGCAACCCGTCCAATTGCGCCTGGCTCAGGCGCGCCAGGGGGAAATCCGACGGCGTGACCTGCCCCGCCGGTGTGGCACAGCACAGCTCGATCACGGCCTTGAGTTCGGCGGCATAGTCGTCGGCCAGACGCTGGACGGTCGTCTCGTCGAACATCTCGCTGCTAAAGCCCCAACGCAACGCCAGCTCGCCGCCATACACCTGCCCTTCCACTGTCAGCCAGTTGGCCAACGGCGCCTCGGGGTCCTGGGCCTGGCCGCTGCCCTGTGGCGACGGGACGAATAGCGCCGCCTCGTCGAACTGGCGGTCGAATTGGCCCAGGTAGTTGAAGGTAATGCGCGGCGCGGCCTGGCTCGCCAGGCTTGCACGCGCGTCCGGGGTGCCGAGGTAGCGCAGCAGGCCATAGCCGATGCCTTTGTGCGGCACGGCGCGCAGCTGTTCCTTGACCGCCTTGATCGCGCTCGACAACTCGCCGTTGGCCTGCAAGCGCAGCGGGAACAGGCTGGTGAACCAACCGACGGTGCGGCTCAGGTCGAGGCTGTCGAACAGGTCTTCCCGGCCATGGCCTTCCAGTTGGATCAACGCCGCAGGTTGCTGGCTCCAACGGCTGATGACGCGCGCCAGGGCGGTCAGCAGCAGGTCGTTGACCTGGGTGCGATAAGCCGCTGGAGCATCCTGCAAGAGCTGGCGGGTGTGCTCGGCGTCGAGGCGGATTTCAAGGGTGCGGCCCAGGCGGTTTTGCAGGCCGCCGTGAGGATTGTCGCAGGGCAGCTCCGTCGCCATGGACTGCGCCTGCCAGTACGGCAGTTGGGCATCAAGGGTCAGTGCATGGGCCTGCAACTGTTGCGCCCATTGTTGGTAGGCGCTGGTTTTGGCTGGCAATGCGGCGTGGCGATAAGCCTGTTGCAGATCGTCCAGCAGTACGCGCCAGGACACGCCGTCGACCACCAGGTGATGGATTACCAGCAGCAACTGCTGCGTGCCATCGGTCATTGTCAGCAGCACGGCGCGCAGCAACGGGCCGCGTGCCAGGTCCAGGCTGCGCTGGGCCTCATCGCACAGTGCGGCCAGCTCGTTATCGTCGGCGACCTGGGTTTGCCACAATGCCGCCTCAGTGATCGGCGCGGCGTGCTGTTGCTGCCATTGGCCGTCCCGCTCGACGAAGCGCAGGCGCAGGGCGTCGTGATGGTTGATCAACCGGGTCAGGGCCGCTTCCAGGCGTGCCGGTACCAAGGCTTCGCGCGGGGTCAGCAGCAGCGATTGGTTCCAGTGCTGACGCGCCGGGATCGCCTGCTCGAAGAAGCTGGCCTGCACTGGGGTCAGGATCACGTCGCCGCTGACAGGGCCTTGGTCGATCACCGCCAGTTGCTCAAAGCTCGCGATCTGCGCCAGGCCGCGCACACTCTGGTACTGGAACAGGTCCCGCGGGCTGAGGCGGATACCGGCCTGACGCGCGCGGCTGACCACCTGGATGGAGATGATCGAATCGCCGCCCAGTTCGAAAAAGTTGTCGTCCAGGCCGACCTGGGATACGCCAAGCACATCACTCCAGATCGCCGCCAGCGCCTGTTGCATGGGATTCTGCGGGGCGCTGTAAGCCTGCTGTGGCGCGGCGTCCGGCAGCGGCAAGGCTTTACGGTCGAGCTTGCCATTGGCGGTCACCGGCAGTTTGGCCAGGTGCACCCAATGGGTCGGCACCATGTATTCCGGCAGGCTGTTGAGCAGCCAGCCCTTGAGGTCGTCCGGCGCGTCACCCTGCGGCACCAGATAGGCCACCAATTGCTTGCCGCCCTGCACCAGCACCACGGCTTCGCGCACTGACGGGTGCTGCAACAGACGTGTTTCGATTTCCCCCAGCTCGATACGCAGACCCCGTAGCTTGACCTGATGATCGAGGCGTCCGAGGTATTCGATCACCCCATCGGCACGCTGGCGCACACGGTCGCCGGTCCGGTACAGACGCGCCCCCGCGGCGAACGGGCTGGGCACGAAGCGCTCGGCGGTCAGCGCGCCACGTCGATGGTAACTGCGTGCCAGGCCGGCGCCGCCCAGGTACAGCTCGCCAGATACCCCGGCGGGCAGCGGGTTGAGCTGGGCGTCGAGCACGTAGGTGCCGAGGTTGGCGATAGGACGGCCGATGGGTACACAGTCGGCGCCTTCGTCGATGCAGGTCCAGTGGGTCACGTCGATGGCGGCTTCGGTCGGGCCGTAAAGGTTGTACAGGCCGGCATTCGGCAACTTGGCGAACACCTGCTGCTGCGCCTCCAGCGGCAAGGCTTCGCCGCTGCACACGATGCGCTTGAGGCTCGCGCAACCCTGCACGCCCGACTCGTGGATAAACGCTTGCAGCATCGACGGCACGAAGTGCACGGTGGTGATGGCATGGCGTCCGATGCTCTCGATCAGGCGCGCCGGTTCACGGTGTTCGCCGGGGGCCGCAACCACCAGGCGCGCGCCGGTCATCAGCGGCCAGAAGAACTCCCAGACCGACACGTCAAAGCTGAATGGCGTCTTCTGCAACACCGCGTCGCGCACGCCCAAGCCATAGGCTTGCTGCATCCAGCACAGCCGGTTGACCAACGCGCGATGGCTGTTACCGGCCCCCTTGGGTTTGCCGGTGGAGCCGGAGGTATAGATCACGTAGGCCAGGTTCAGCGCGTGCACGGTCACTTCGGGCGATGCGCTGCTGTAGCCCTCCAGCCAATCGCCAGGCTGATCGAGGGCAATCACCCGGATACCCGCAGTGGGCAACGACGGCAGCAGGCTCTGCTGGGTAAGCAGCAGTTGGACGCCGCTGTCTTCAAGCATGTAGGCCAGGCGCTCCCGGGGGTATTCGGGGTCGAGCGGCACATAGGCGCCGCCCGCCTTGAGAATCGCCAGCAGGCCGATGACCATCTCCACCGAACGCTCGGCGCAGATCCCGACCAACCTATCCGGGCCAACGCCCTGCTCGATCAACGCATGGGCCAAACGGTTGGCGCGGGTATCGAGCTGGGCATAGCTCAGGGTGGTATCGCCGAACTGCAAGGCCGTGGCATCTGGGGTGGCGCGTACCTGGTCTCCGATCAGGTGGTGGATGCCGCGCTCAGTGGGATAGGTTTGCGCGGTCTGGTTCCAGGTGTGGGTCACGCGTTGAAGTTCGTCGGCGTCCAGCATCGGCAACTCGCCGATACGCTGCTCGCCATCGCCCACCATGGCGTGCAGCAGGCTGATCCAGTGGCGGGCCATACGCTCGATGGACGGCGCGTCGAACAGGTCGTTGGCGTAGGTCAGCGCAGCGTGCAGGGTGCCGGATTTTTCGTAGGTATCCAGGGTCAGGTCGAACTGGGTAGTACGGCCTTGCCACTCCACCAGGGCCAGCTCCAGGCCCGAGGCGGTGCTGACCGAGGCGATATCGGCCACCACCGGTTGGTGGTTGTACATCACCTGGAACAGCGGCGTATGGCTCAGGCTGCGTTCGACGTGCAGCGCTTCCACCAGGCGCTCGAAGGGCAATTCCTGATGGGCCTGGGCGCCGAGGGCATGTTCCTTGATGGCTTGCAGCAGTTCGGCGACGCGGGTTTGCCCGGTCAGTTCAGTGCGCAGCACCTGAGTGTTGACGAAGAAGCCAATCAGCCCCTCGACTTCCGTGCGGTTGCGGTTGGCGATCGGCACGCCGACGCGGATATCACCCTGGCCGGTATAGCGATGCAGTAGCACGTTGAATGCACCCAGCAACAGCATGAACAGAGTGACATTGTGGCGCTGCGCACAACTGCGCAATTGCGCGGCAAGGTCCGCGTCAATCGCGAAGTGATGGCGAGTGCCCTGGTAGCTGGGCATGGCCGGGCGCGGGCGGTCGGTGGGCAGTTCCAGCACTGGGTGCTCATCCCCCAGGCGCGCCTGCCAGTAATCCAGTTGCCGCGCCTGCTCCCCCGCTTCCAGCCAGCGGCGCTGCCACAGGGCGTAGTCGCTGTATTGGATCGGCAGCGGCGGCAGTCGGGGTGTTTCGTTGCGTTCGTAGGCGTCGTAGCAGCGGATGAATTCGTCGATCAGCACATTCATCGACCAACCGTCGGAGACGATATGGTGCAGGGTCAGCAGCAGCACATGCTCCTGCTCGGCGAGTTTGAGCAGTTGCACGCGCAGCAGCGGACCATGCTCCAGATCGACCGGCAACAGCGACTGGCGCACCGCCGCGTCGCTCACCGCCAGCTCCCGCTCGGCCGGCGGCAGGTCGCTCAGGTCGAGCTGCTCCACCACCACCGATGGCTCAATGGCCACCTGTGACAAGCGTTCATCAGCCTGGCGCTGAAACACCGTGCGCAGGGTTTCGTGGCGCTCGACCAGACTGGCGAACGCCTGCTCCATAGCCCGCAAGCTCAGCGTGCCTTTGAGCCGCACCGCGCCCGGCAAGTTATAGGCGCCACTGGTCGGATCCAATTGCCAAAGAAACCACATGCGCTGCTGCGCATAGGACAACGCTTGGCGATCCTCCGCCTGCACCCCAGCCGGAATCGGAAACCGCGAAAACTCCACGCCTTCTGTCTGTAAGGCCTGCAAGAACCGCTGGCGTTTTTCCAGGGGCAACCCGATAAACCGGCGAGCAAGTTTCAAGGAGTCTTCAGCATTCATTTCTTGGGATCCGGAGCAATAGGCAGGAAGCACAAAGGCACGTCGTCCCTATAAAACGAATCGCGAAAGGAAAAATTAGCGAGGGGATGCAGGCGCGAAACCGAGCGTCATCAAGGGTTACACCTGTGACGGGAAAGCTGCACGTAACCGAGCTAGCATTGACGCAAACCACTCTCTGCAACTACATTTAGTTACACGCAAGGAACGCCGTGTCCAAAAATGAAAAGCTGCTGGCCAAACTGCTCAATGAGCAAATGGCATTTACATGGCCCGAACTCGTCACGCTGCTGCGTCGCCTGGGCTACACACAGATCGAAGGGGCTGGAAGCCGCGTCAAGTTCGACAGTGGCGACCCCACTGCCATGATCACGCTGCACAAGCCTCACCCTGGCAACGAACTGAAGCACTACATTCGACGCCAGATCATCGAACAATTGAAATCAGGAGAACTGATTCAGTGAACAACCAACTCAAACACAAAGGCTACATCGGCTCTATCGAGGCCAGCCTTGAAGACAACTGCCTGTTCGGCAAGATCTTGTTCATCAAGGCGCTGATCAGCTACGAAGGAAAAACCGTCGCTGATTTGGATGCCGCTTTTCAGGCGGCCGTGGACGACTATCTCGTGACGTGCCAGAACCTTGGTCAAACCCCGGAAAAGCCATGCAAGGGCTCTTTCAATGTGCGGGTTGGACATGACCTGCATTTGGCTGCGGCGCTGGCGGCGACCCGCAAGAAAGTCACGCTCAATGACCTGACGCGTCAGGCGCTGAATGAATTCCTGCAACATCACTTCGCAGAACTTCACCCCAGCGCATAGCAAACTACCCCAACCGCCGATACCCCAGTAATGCCGCCCCCAGTACCACGCCTCCCGCGGCCAGCGCCACCCAGAACCCGCTGGCGGCACCGAAGTGGTCGATCATCCAGCCGGAACTCGCGGCGCCAATGGCTACCCCGATGCTCAGGCCGGTGATCAGCCAGGTCATGCCTTCGGTCAGGCGGCTGGGCGGGACGAGGCGCTCCACCAGGGCCATGGAGACGATCAGCGTTGGCGCGAAAAACAGCCCGGAGATAAAAATCGCCACGGCTAGGCCAGGGATATTGCTTGCCCACAGCAACGGCACGGTGGTCAGCGCCGTCGCCACCCCGCAAGTGAGGAACTGCCGTGGCAAGGACTCCTTGAGCTTGAGGGCGCCGAAGCCCAGCCCGGCCAGGCACGAGCCGATGGCATACACCGACAGCACAATGCTCGCCGCCGCCGGTTGGCCCTGCTGCTGGGCGAACGCCACGCTGACCACATCCACCACGCCGACGATCACGCCCATGGCCAGCAGCAGGATCATCAGGATCAGCACCGAGGGCGACGCGATCAGCCAGCGGCCGTGATGATCCTGATGCGCATGCACCGGCGGTTCGGTCTCGCGCTGCAACACGAAGGTGGTGACACCTACGGCCAGCAGCAGCGCCGCCGCTAACGGCCCGGCCTCGGGAAACACTACGACGCTCAGCCCGACCGAAATCGGCGGGCCAATGATAAAGCACACCTCATCGAGCACCGACTCCAGAGCAAACGCCGTGCGCAATCGGGGTTGGCCGCGATACACCTCGGTCCAGCGTGCTCGCACCATGGCTGACATATTCGGCATGCAGCCGCACAGCGCGGCAAATACAAACAGCGTCCAGGTCGGCGCCTGCAGGCGCGTGCATAACAACAACAGTAATAACGCGCCGCCGCCAATCAACGCGGCGATCGGTAGCACTCGGCCCTGCCCGTAGCGATCCACCAGGCGCGAGACCTGCGGCGCACAGAACGCCGTGGCCAGGGCAAACACCGCCGCCACCGAGCCCGCCAGGCCATAGCCACCCTGCACTTGCGAGAGCATGGTGATCAGGCCGATACCGGTCATCGACACCGGCATGCGCGCAAGCATGCCCGCCAGCACAAAGGCGCGGGCGCCGGGAACCTGGAATAAATCCGCGTAAGGGTTTGCCATGACTCAGACGCCTTCTGTGCTGAATGTGCGCATTTTTTCCATCACACCAACCGTTTGATCTGCTTATGCCGCCATACCAACCGGTAATACGCGGTCTGCAGCCCGAGCATCGCCAGGTAGGTGACCGGGAAGGCCATCCACACCCCTTCCAGACCGAAATGCGCATTGAACAGGTAGGCCATCGGCAACTCGACGCACAGCACGCAGAAAATCGAAATCGCTACCGGCATCAGCACCACGCCACTGGCGCGCATGATGCCCCCCACCACAGCCTGAAAGCCGAACACCAGGATGCTCCACAACATGATGTGCAACAGGTGTTCAGCGTTGACCCGCGCCTGCGCCTCAGTGATGAACAGCCCCAGCAACCAGTGCGACAGTGCATAGCCGAGCACAATCAGGCCGCCGGTCAGGCAGGTGTTGATCAGCAGGCCGGTGCGCAGGATCGGGCCGATGCGCTCCAGGCGCCCGGCGCCGATTGCCTGGGCGCCGAGGATCGAGGCCGTGATGGCTATCGACAAGGCCGGGAACTGCACGTAGTTGACGATCTGCGTCACCGCGCCATAAGCCGCAGTGGCTTGGGAGCCGTGGCCGTTGACCAGCGCCAGGATGACCAATTCCGACAGCGACAACACCACCATTTGCAGGCCGGTGGGCAAGCCGATGCGCAGCACTTTGCCGAGAATCGCGCGGTCCAGGCGTAAAGCCGCAAGTAACTCGCGATCCGGCGCCATCACATGCTGTTTGCGGCGCAGGCGCAGGATCAAAAACAGCATCGCCGCCCCGTTGCCCACCAGACCGGCGTACACCGCGCTCTGGATGCCCAGGGGTGGCAGGCCGATCCAGCCGCCAATCAACGCGGGAGTCAGCAGCAGGCCCACCAAGGTCGAAACCATCAGCGCCAGCAAGGGTGAAATGGTGTCACTGACGCCGCGCAACAGTTGGGTGTAGAGGATGAACACCAGCAGTAACGGCATGATCAGCATCATCATCCGCGCATAGCCGACCGCATCGTCGAGCACATCCAGCGGCGTGCCAAGGGCCTGTAACGCCGAGCGCGCAAACAGACTGCCCAGCACCGCCGCACTCACGCCCACCAGCGCGCCCAGGGCCAGCGTAGCGCCGGTGATGGACTTGACCATTGCCGTTTCCTGAGCGCCCCACGCCTGGCCGATCAACACCGACGCGCCCGCCCCCAGGCCGATCACCAGGGCGATGAAAAAGAACACCACCGGGAACATCCCCGACACCGCTGCCAGAGCCTGGGTGCCGAGCATTTGCCCGACATAGATGCCATTGAGGGTGCCGGACAAACTTTGCAGGAAGTTGGACAGCACCATCGGTGCGAGAAAGATCAGGTAGACCTGCCACAGCGGACGTTGCAAAGGGCTTTGCATGAAAAAACCGGGCCTCGGAGAGCTAGAGCGTCCGAGGGTTATACCGTAATTGGATCCTATCTTCCCGAGGTTTGTCCTTTATCGACAGGACGATCGGCCAGGCTCAATCGCCAAACGTCTTCGACGGCCTGCGTAACGTCGGATCAAAGGGATTGATCCTCGGCCCGATGGCTGCGGCTTCGCGCTTGAGCAATTCCACCACCATCGGCAAGCGGCTCGGCCCCAAGCGATCACTGATGGTCGCCACACTCAACGCAGCCACCGCGTGCCCCTCGCGATTGAGGATCGGCACCGCCAGGCCCGCCATGCCTTCCAGCACCCCGGTGTTACGCGCCGCATAGCCCAGGGTGCGCACATTCTCCACTTCCGACCGCAGCAGCACTTCGTCGTAGAGGTGAAAGTCCTTGAGCCGGGGCAGGTTGTAGCGGATCACGGTTTCGCGTTCTTCCTCCGGCAAGTAGGCCAGGATGGCCAGGCTGCCCTGCCCCACACCCAGGGCCACGCGCCCACCGATGTCGCCGGTGAAGGTGCGGATCGGGTACGGACCTTCGCTGCGGTCCAGGCAAATCGCATCGAAGCCGCTGCGCGCCAGCAAAAACAGCGAATCGCCCAAGGAGGCGCTCAGGCGCAACAGACTCGGTCGCACCAGGTCGCGCAGGTTGCCGGTCTTGCCCGCATTGGCCGCCAGGGCGAAGAACTCCAGGCTCAGGCGATAGCGCTTGCTGCGCGCATCCTGCTCCACCATGCCCTCTTCCATCAGGCTGCGTAGCAGGCGGTGGGTGGTGGGTTGCGAAAGGCCGACCTGTTGCGCGAGCTGCGTTACCCGTTCGCCGCCTTCGCAGACTTCGCCCAATGCGCGCAACAACGCAAACACGCGCGACACAGCACCGGCGCCAACTTCCTTTAGATTTTCATTCCGCTCAGTGGAATCCATATCGCATATTCTCGCTATTAATTCAGATGAATGAATAAAACTGAAAAAAGTAGTTCGTTCAGTGAAATTCCATCTTTCGCGCATCCTAGTCTTCGTCCTAATCTGCGTCCACAGGGGCGAAAACGAACAACACGCGGCAGCCGACTCAAGATCGAGCGCCAACGCACCCGCAATACGCTTTTCGCATCTGCCCAAAACAAAAAAAGCGCGTTTCGACGCGACTGAAAAAGGTGGAACGCAGACATGGCATTTCTCCAACTCAACGCCTTGAGCAAACGCTACGGCGCCGTCGACGCCGTGGTCGCCACCGACCTGGCCGTGGAAAAAGGCGAGTTCGTTTCCCTGCTCGGCCCTTCGGGCTGTGGCAAGACCACTACCCTGCAAATGATTGCCGGCTTCGTCGAGGTGACCAGCGGCCAGATCCTGCTGGATGGGCGCGACATCACCCACGCCAAGCCCGCCAGCCGTGGCCTGGGCGTGGTGTTCCAGAGCTACGCGCTGTTCCCGCACATGAGCGTGCGCGACAACGTCGCCTTCGGCCTGAAGATGCGCAAAGTGCCCGCCGCCGAGATCGCCAGCAAGGTCAAGACCGTGCTCGACCTGGTGCGCCTGGCTCCCCACGCCGAGCGTTACCCCCGTGAGCTGTCCGGCGGCCAGCGCCAACGCGTGGCCCTGGCGCGCGCCTTGGTGATCGAACCGCCGGTGCTGCTGCTGGATGAGCCGCTGTCCAACCTAGACGCCAACCTGCGCGAAGAGATGCAGTTCGAGATCCGCCGCATCCAGTGCGCGGTGGGCATCACCACGCTGATGGTCACCCACGACCAGGCCGAAGCGCTGTCCATCAGCGACCGCGTGGTGGTGATGGAGGCCGGCCGCGTGACCCAGATCGACGCGCCCTACACCCTCTACGAACACCCGCGCACACGCTTTATTTCTGACTTCGTAGGCAAGGCCAACCTGTTGCCCGGCGATTACGACGCCCTCGGCACGCCGCAAGTGCGGCAGGCAAGCGGCGACGGCGAACTGACCCTCAGCCTGCGCCCGGAGAAAATCCAGCTGGTCAACGCCGGCAGCGGCCGCCTGCAAGGCCAGGTGCTCGACCGCTTCTTCTTCGGCAGCCAATGGCTGTACCGCATCCACACTTCGCTGGGTGAAATCACCGTGGTGCGCGCCAACGATGGCAGCGCACCGCTGGGCAACGGCGCAGCGGTGGGCCTTGAGTGGCCGGCCGAGTTGCTGCGGGTGCTGGCTGCCGACGAGGTACGCCCATGAGTCGGGGCTATCTGCTGTCACTGCCGGCGCTGTTGCTGTTTAGCGGGCTGCTGATCCTGCCGTTGGGGCTGACCCTAGTGCTGTCGTTCAACGTGTTCGACTACCAAGTGGGGGTGAAGGCCCATGAGTGGACCCTCGCCCATTACCTGGCGCTGTTCAGCGATGCGTATTTCTACGAGATCTTCTGGCGCACGTTTTGGATCAGCGCGTTGGTCACCTTGCTGTGCGTGGTGATCGGCGTGCCGGAGGCCTACATCCTCAGCCGCATGGGCACACCGTGGCGCTCGATCTTTCTGATCCTGATCCTCACCCCGCTGCTGATATCGGTGGTAGTGCGCGCGTTCGGCTGGAGCCTGCTGTTGGGGGCCGATGGCCTGGTCAACCAATTGATCCAAGTGCTCGGCGGACGGCCGGTGAAGCTGCTGTACACGCCGTTCGCAGTGATCATCGCGCTGGTGCATGTGATGCTGCCGTTCATGATCATTCCGGTGTGGACCTCGCTGCAAAAGCTCGACCCGTCGGCCGAACAGGCGGCGCTGTCCCTCGGCGCCAGCCAGGCCACGGTGATGCGCAAGATCGTGTTACCCCAGGTGATGCCGGGGGTGCTGTCCGGCACCCTGATTGTGTTCGGCCTGGCCGCCAGCTCGTTCGCTATTCCCGGCCTGCTCGGCGGACGCCGCCTGAAAATGGTCGCCACCGTGGTGTACGACCAGTACCTCTCGGAACTCAACTGGCCCATGGGCGCGACCATCGCGGTGGTGCTGTTGCTGCTCAACCTGCTGATCATGCTGAGCTGGAACCGCCTGCTCGAAAGCCGTTACAAAAAGTCCCTGGGGGTTTAGACACATGTCCAGAAACGGTCCTTTGGCCCTCGGCTTCCATGGCCTGGTGGTGCTGTTCATGATGGCGCCGCTGGTGGTGGTATGCCTGGTGGCGTTTACCCCGGAGAACACCTTGAGTCTGCCGACCCAGGGTTTCTCCCTGCGCTGGTTCCGCGCGGTGTTCGAGCGTGCCGACTTTATCCAGGCGTTCTACAACAGCCTGATCCTGGCGTTCAGCGCCGCGACCCTGGCCACGCTGATCGCAGTGCCGGCGGCGTTGGCGATCAGTCGCTACTCGTTTGCGGGGCGCGACTTTTTCAGCGCCTTGTTCCTCTCGCCGATCATCATTCCGCACCTGGTGCTGGGGGTAGCGATGTTGCGTCTGTTCGCCCTGATGGGGGTGAACGGCAGCTTCACTTGGCTGATGCTCGCCCACGTCGTGATCATCACCCCGTACGTGCTGCGCCTGGTGCTGGCGGCGGCCATCGGCATCGACCGCAGCGCCGAGCAGGCCGCCGAATCCTTGGGGGCCGGCCGCTTTACGCTGTTTCGCCAGATCACCCTGCCGATGATCCTGCCCGGCGTGGCCGGCGGCTGGCTGCTGGCGTTTATCAACAGTTTCGATGAAGTGACTTTGTCGATTTTCGTCAGCTCGCCGGCGACCCAAACCCTGCCGGTGCGCATGTACGTGTACGCCACCGAATCCATCGATCCGATGATGGCGGCGGTGTCGGCGCTGGTGATCGCGCTGACGGCGGCGACCATGATTCTGCTGGACCGGGTCTACGGCCTGGACCGCGTACTGGTGGGGAAACATTGATGGGCTTGTTCAAACGCTTGGCCGAAACCGCGCGCCCTGTGGTCGCGTTTACCCTCGACGGTCAGCCGGCCAGCGCCTTGCTCGGCGACACCCTGCTGACCGCCGTGCTGACCTGCAGCGAACACCTGCGCGGCAGCGACTTCAGCGCCGAGCGCCGCGCCGGGTTTTGCCTGATGGGCGCCTGCCAGGATTGCTGGGTGCGGCTGGAGGACGGCCGGCGCGTGCGGGCCTGTTCGACCCTGCTGGAAGAAGGCCAGGCGATCCGCCGCGATCCGGGGCGTACAGCATGAAGCCTGTGGTGATTGTGGGCGCAGGCCCGGCGGGCATCAGCGCGGCGCGCACCCTGCTCGATTACGGCATCCGCGCCTGCCTGGTGGACGAAGGTCTGCGCGGCGGCGGGCAGATTTATCGGCGCCAACCCGAAGGCTTCCAGCGCACCGCCCAGCAGCTCTATGGCTTCGAAGCGGGCAAGGCCCAGGCCGTGCATCGCACCCTGGATGAGCTGGCCCCCTTGATCGACTATCGGCCACGCACCCTAGTGTGGAATGCCGAGGACCAGCGCCTGGACCTGTTCACGGATAACCGCGCCGACAGCGTCGAGTATTCGCGGCTGATCGTCGCCACCGGTGCCACCGACCGTATCCTGCCGGTGCCTGGTTGGACCTTGCCCGGTGTCTACAGCCTGGGCGCAGCGCAGATCGCCTTGAAGTATCAGGGCTGCGCCATCGGTGAGCGGGTGGCGCTGTGTGGCAGCGGGCCTTTGTTGTATTTGGTGGCATACCAATACGCCAAGGCCGGCGCGACGGTGGTAGCGGTGCTCGACAGCGCCCCGTTCAGCGCCCAGTGCCGCGCGCTGCCGGCCCTGCTTGGGCAACCGGCGACGCTGGCCAAGGGCATGTACTACCGCGCCTGGCTGACGGCCCACGGGGTGCCCGTGCATCAGGGCGCGACGCTGGCGCAGATCGACGGTGTGCAACGGGTCAGCGGCATTCGTTGGGGCGCCCACACCCTCGCCTGCGACGCCGTCGCCTTCGCCCATGCCCTGCGCAGCGAAACCCAACTGGCCGATCTGCTCGGTTGTGCATTTGCCTGGAACCCTTTGAACCGTGCCTGGCTGCCCACCCGCGATAGCGCCGGGCGCAGCAGCGTAAACGGCGTATACCTGGCAGGTGACGGCGCCGCAATCATGGGTGCGGACGCTGCGCAAATGGCCGGCGAACGCGCGGCGCTGGCGCTACTGGAAGACGTCGGCATCGCCATTGATCGGCACAGGCCCGCCGTGCTGGAACAGCAATTGGCGCGCATCCAGCGCTTTCGCCTGGGCCTGGAGACCGCGTTTCCCTTTCCAGAAAAGTGGGCGGCACAAGCGCCGGACAATCTGACCGTGTGTCGCTGCGAAGAAGTCAGCGCCGGCGATATCCGCGCGGTGGTGGACGACGGTCACTGGGAAATCAACCGGGTCAAAGCCCACTGCCGCGTCGGCATGGGGCGCTGCCAGGGCCGATTGTGTGGGTTGGCGGCAGCGGAGATTGTCGCTGAGCGCAGCGGCCGCAGCGTGGAGGACGTCGGTCGCCTACGTGGTCAAGCCCCGATCAAGCCGCTGCCGTTTGGCGTGCAGGTGCAGCCATGAGCGACGTGATCGTACTGGGGGGCGGTATTGTTGGCGCGTCGGCGGCGTTGATGCTCGCCCAAAAAGGCCAGCACGTGACGCTGGTGGAGCGTGACTTTTGCGGCTCTCATTCCAGCGGCGTCAATTACGGCGGCGTGCGCCGCCAGGGTCGGCCCTTGCATCAATTGCCACTGTCGCAGCGCGCCCATCAGTTATGGGGCGAGTTACCGGGTTTGATCGGCATCGACGGCGAATACGTGCGCTGCGGGCATCTGAAATTGGCCCGCAGCGCCGCCGATTTCGCCGCGCTGCACGCCTACGCCGAGCGCACCCGCGAGTTTGATCTGGGCCTGCAACTGCTGGATCGCGCCGAACTGCGCGCGCGCTTCCCGTGGGTGGGCGACGTGGCGGTCGGCGCCTCGCTGTGCCCGGAAGACGGGCATGCCAACCCGCGCCTGGTGTCACCGGCCTTTGCCCGCGCGGCGCAGCGTCACGGTGCGGTCGTGCACGAACAGGCCGAAGTGGTACGCATCGAGCACGATGGCCGCGTGTTCCAAGTGCACTGTGCCAATGGCCTGCACTTGCACGCGCCATGGCTGTTGAACTGTGCCGGTGCCTGGGCCGGCAGCGTGGCCGCACAGTTCGGTGAACCGGTGCCGATCACCTCGGCGCACCCGGCGATGCTGGTGACCGAGCCGCTGCCGGTAGTGATGGACGTGAGCACGGGCGTCGAAGGCGGCGGGATCTATGCGCGCCAGGTGGCGCGAGGCAATTGCATCCTGGGTGGCGGGCGTGGTTTTGCCCTCGGGCCGCGTCAAGCACGCCCTGGGCAAGCGGCAGTGCTGGAGATTCTGCGCAATGCCGCCGAGCTGTACCCGTTTCTTCAGGGCGCCCAGGCGATTCGCACCTGGAGCGGCACCGAAGGTTACTTGCCCGATCATGAACCGGTGATCGGTCCCAGCAGCACCACACCGGGTCTGCTCCACGGTTTCGGCTTTGCCGGCGCCGGGTTCCAGCTCGGCCCTGCCGTCGGTGAAGCCTTGGCAGAGATCGTCTGCTCGGGCGCCAGCCGTCAGCCCATCGAAGCGTTTTCCATCCGTCGATTCCAAGCCTGAGAGGAAAAACCATGAACCCACGTAATGCACTGTCCTGCTTGACCCTCGCCCTGTTCGCCGCCGGTGCCCATGCCGCGCCGACGCTGTATCTGGGCATGAACGGCGGCACCATGGAACGGGTGTATGCCGATAAAGTACTGCCCGCGTTCGAGAAGGCCAACAACGTCAAAGTGGTGATCGTACCCGGCACCTCGTCGGACATTCTCGCCAAGGTCCAGGCCAATAAAAACAACCCGCAGATGCATGTGATGTTCCTCGACGACGGCATCATGTACCGCGCCATTTCCATGGGCCTGTGCGACAAACTCACGCCCAGCCCGACCCTGGAGCAAATCCCGGCCAAGGCGAAAATCAAGGACCAAGCGGTGGCCGTGACCCTGGGCGTCACCGGCCTGGGCTACAACGCCAGGCTGTTCAAGGAAAAAGGCTGGGCCGCCCCGACGTCGTGGATGGACCTGGCCGACCCACGCTTCAAGGACAAAGTGGTGTTCCAGTCCCTGGCCTCCTCCACCTTCGGCCTGCACGGTTTCTTGATGTTCAACCGTTTGCAGGGCGGCGATGAGACCAACGTGGACCCCGGCTTCAAGGCCTGGCCGAAAACCGTCGGCCCCAACGTACTGGAATACATCGCCAGCTCGGCGAAAATCTCCGAGATGGTGCAGACCGACGAAGCCGCGATCTTCCCCCTCACCCCAACCCAGGTCGCTACCCAGAAACTGCTCGGCGTACCGATGGAATATGCGCAACCCAAGGAAGGCGCGGTCGTGCTCAACGTCGCCGAATGCGTAATCGCCCGCAACGACCAGCCGGAGCTGGCGCAGAAACTCGCGGCCTACCTGCTGAGCGCCGAAGCCCAGGCGCCGGCGCTGGAGGAAGGTGACCAGATCCCCTCGAACCCGACCACGCCGACCACCGACAAAACCCGCGCGCGGGTGGAGGCGATGCAGGGTTATTTGCAGACAGCGATTTCGATTGATTGGGACCAGGTGAACCAGGCGCGGCCGGAGTGGAATGCGCGGTGGAGTCGGTCGATTGAGCGGTAGAGCGCGGGGCAAGCCCGCTCACCACAGAGTTATTTCAGCCTTTGAAACGTGTGTAAAGATCTATGGCTATTGGGGCCAAATGCCCCGAGTTGCCGGGTGGTAGCCCAGAGGAATTTAACTCTGGGAGAGGGCTTGCTGTGGTGGGGGGGGGGGGGGGGGGGGGGGGGGGGGGGGGGGGGGGGGGGGGGGGGGGGGGGGGGGGGGGGGGGGGGGGGG
>NZ_JBHGZU010000030.1:0-25024 GCF_042610415.1 Pseudomonas sp. MD330_10 | reverse complement strand
TGAACTGCGTCGTGTACTTGCTCATGAAAAAGCCCCAAGAGTTGGATAGGTGTCCAACTTTTGGGGCGCACTTCAGATCAGCTAACAATAATTTGGCTGACCCACTGCTATCGGGGGCAAGCCCCCTCCCACAGGCGTTATGGGGTGCCGGTGAGAATGGCTTTAACGCCGACCCGCCCGCGTACTCACATCCACCCACACCGCCAACACCAAAATGCTGCCTTTCACAATCATCTGCCAGTAACTGTCCACGTCCAGCATCGACATGCCGTTGTCCAGGCTGGTAATCACCAGCGCCCCCAGCAATGCGCCATATACCGTGCCGGAGCCGCCGCGCATTGATGTGCCGCCGATAAAGCAGGCGGCGATGGCGTCCAATTCGCCCATATTGCCCGCCGACGGTGAGCCCGCCGCCAAACGTGCGGTGTTGACCAGGCCGGCGAAGGCGCACATGACGCCCATGATGCCGAAGATCCACAATTTGACCGCCTGCACGTTGATGCCCGACAGCCGCGTGGCTTCCATGTTGCTGCCCACCGCATACACGCGGCGGCCAAATACGGTCTGGCTGGTGACGTAGCTGAACACGCCGAGCAGCACCAGTAACAGCAACACCGGCACGGGAATGCCGTCGTAGCTGTTGAGGGTGGTAACGAACCCGGCCAGCACTGCGCCGATCACCACCACCCGCAGCACGTCGCGCATCAATGAGTGCGCGGCCAGCCCATGCAGTGCGCGGTTGCGTCGTTGTTTCCAGGTCAAGAAGAGTGTGAGGGCAAACAGCAAAAGCCCAAGCCCAACCCCCACGGTATGCGGCAGATAGCCCTGGCCCACGTACACCAGCGATGGTGACACTGGCGCGATGGTGGTGCCGCCGGTGATCCCCAGCAGAACCCCGCGAAACGCCAGCATGCCGCCCAAGCCGACGATAAACGACGGGATGCGCAGGTAGGCCGTCATATAGCCGTTGGCCAGGCCGATCATCAGGCCGCACAGCGCCACCAGGCTCACATTGGCCAGCAGCGGAATGTGGTAGACCACGTCCAGGATCGCCGCCAGCCCACCCAGCAAGCCCAACAATGAACCCACCGACAAGTCGATCTCGCCGCTGATAATCACCAGCACCATGCCGCAGGCCAGGATGCCGGTGATGGACATCTGCCGCAGCAGGTTGGACAGGTTACGCGGCGTGAGGAAGCCGCCCTCGGTCTGCCAGCTGAAAAACAGCCAGATCACCGCCACGGCAATCACCAGGGCGAGCATTTTGTAGCGGGTGAACAGCTGTTTGACCTGATTCATCTACGCGGTTTTCCGATTGTTATTGTTTTGGCTGAGCGCTGCGGCGAGGACCTGTTCCTGGGTGAGCCCCTGGTTGATGAAGTCGCCGCGCAACTGACCGTCGCCGATTACCAGCACGCGGTCGGACACCCCCAGCACTTCGGCCAGTTCCGAGGACACCATGATGATCGCCACGCCTTCGGCGGCCAGCGCCCCCATCAGCTTGTAGATTTCATACTTGGCGCCCACGTCCACCCCGCGCGTGGGCTCGTCGAGGATCAGCACTTTGGGCTGGGTCATCAGCATTTTCGCCAGCACGGCTTTTTGCTGATTGCCGCCGGACAGGCTGGTGATCGGCAAAAACGGGCTGGCGGTCTTGAGGTGCATGCGCGTGATTTGCCGGTCGATACTGCCCAGCTCAGCCTCGGCGTCGATGCGGGTCAGGTGCGCGTAGGTGTCGAGCACCGCCAAGGTGATGTTCTGGCCCACGCCGAGGTCGGGGATGATGCCTTGGCGCTTGCGATCTTCGGGCACCATGCACAACCCGGCGCGGATCGATTTGAGCGGCGTGCGCGTATCGATCAGCTCGCCGTCCAGCCATACTTCGGCGCTGTAGCGGCCGGGGTAGGCACCGAACAGGGCTGACACCAGTTCGGTACGCCCGGCGCCCACCAGCCCGGCAATACCGAGGATTTCCCCACGCTTGAGCACGAAGGAAATGTCGTCGACGCGTTTGCGCTTGGGGTTGTCGACGTCGTAGCAGGTCACGTGGCGCGCCTCGAACATCACCTCGCCGACGTCATGGGGCTCGGTGGGGTAGAGGTTGCTCATCTCGCGGCCGACCATCTGGGTGATGATGCGCGGGATGTCCATATCGGCCATGGCCGTGGTCGCGATGTGCTTGCCGTCGCGGATCACCGTGATGGTGTCGCACACCGCCGCCACTTCATCGAGTTTGTGGGAGATGTAGACGCAGGCCACCCCCTTGGCCTTGAGGTCGCGGATGATGTCCAGCAGCACCTCGATTTCCGAGCGGGTCAGGGCCGAAGAGGGTTCGTCGAGAATCAACAAGCGCGCCTGTTTGTTCAGGGCCTTGGCGATTTCCACCAGTTGCTGGTAACCGCCGCCGTACTGCGACACCGGCAGCGCCACGTTGATGTCCGGCACCTTGAGTTCACGCATCAAGGCTTCGGCGCGGTGCAGCATCGCCGGGTAGTTCATGCGTCCACCCGGCAAGGTCAGCTCGTGCCCCATAAAGATGTTTTCGGCCACTGACAGATCAGGCACCAGGGTCAACTCCTGGTGGATGATCACAATGCCGGCGGCCTCGGTTTCGCTGATGGACTGCGCCTTGAGCGGCTGCCCATCCCAGAGGATTTCCCCCTCCCAGGTGCCGTGGGGATAGACCGCCGACAGCACCTTCATCAAGGTAGATTTACCGGCACCGTTCTCGCCGCACAGGCCGACACATTCCCCCGGCCGCACCTTGATGTCGATACCGTTCAGCGCGTGGACACCGCCAAAGGTTTTGACGATGCCGTTCATTTGCAGCAGGTAGTCGGCAGCCATGGCGGTCATTGCCCGCCGATCTGCTCTTTGGTGTAGAAACCGTCCTTCTCCAGCAGGTCGATATTGGCCTTGGTCAGTGGAGTGGGCGTGAGCAGGATGGTGTCGACCTTCTTGCTGCCGTTGTCGTATTGCGAGCTGTAGGTGGGCTTCTCGTTACGCGCCAGTTGCACCGAGAGCTTGGCCGCTTCGGTGGCGATCAGCTTGAGGGGCTTGTACACGGTCATGGTCTGGGTGCCGTCGATCACGCGTTTGACGGCGGCGAGGTCGGCGTCCTGGCCGGAGATCGGCACCTTGCCCGCCAGCTTCTGCGCGGCCAGGGCCTGGATCGCACCGCCGGCGGTAGCGTCGTTGGAGGCGACAATCGCGTCGATTTTGTTGTTGTTCCGGGTCAGGGCGTTTTCGACGATGCTCAGGGCTTCGGTGGGGTTCCATTCCTTGACCCATTGCTGGCCGACTACCTTGATATCGCCCTTGTCGATGGCCGGTTGCAACACCTTCATCTGGCCTTCGCGCAGCACCTTGGCGTTGTTATCGGTAGGCGCGCCGCCGAGCAGGAAGTAATTACCCTTGGGCGCCGCCTGCAGCACGCCGCTGGCCTGCATCTCGCCGACTTTTTCGTTATCGAAGGAGATGTAGGCGTCGATGTCGGCGTTGAGGATCAGACGGTCATAGGACACCACCTTGATCCCGGCCTTCTTGGCTTCGGCGACCGCGTTGGTCAGCACCGTGGCGTTGAACGGCACGATCACGATCACATCGACGCCACGGGAAATCAGGTTCTCGATCTGGGAAATCTGCTTTTGCTCGTTGGCATCGGCGGACTGCACAAAGACTTTGGCATCGAGTTTTTCCGCTGCTGCCACGAAATAATCGCGGTCGCGGGACCAGCGCTCCAGGCGCAGGTCATCGATGGAAAAGCCAATTTTCGGATGGGCCGGGTCGGCCATCACCGGCAGGGCGAGCAGGGCCAGGGCGGTGGCGAGCAGGGTACGTTTGAATGACTTCATGGTGGTGCGTCCTTTTATTGTTGTTGGAAAGACACTGGGTGAAGACTTTAGGCGAACACTATAGGTGTGGCTAACCGGCGTGTTGTGGTAAGCCGGGATTCTGTGGTGAACAGGACTTTTGTGGTGAATGCGCTTGTGAGGGGCTCACCACAATAAGCCCGCTCACCACTCTGTCACCGATAAATAAACCGGTTGACCACCCCCTCCAGCATCTCTTGCCGACCACTCACGGCCTGCGGGTTCAGCCCGTGGGCAAACGCATGTTCGGCCAGGGATTCCAGGCTGAACTCACCGGCCAGCACGGCTTGGCCCAACGGCTGTTGCCAGCCTGCGTAGCGTTGGTCCTTGAACTGCTGCAACCGATCGTTCTGCACCATGGCCGCCGCACGTTCCAGCGCCAGGGCCAGTACATCCATGGCGCCGACATGGCCGTGGAACAGGTCGATTTCGTCGAGGCTTTGGCGGCGTACCTTGGAGTCAAAGTTATAACCGCCGTTCTTGAAGCCGCCAGCCTTGAGGATTTCATAGGTGGCCAGGGTCATTTCCTCGACGCTGTTGGGGAACTGGTCGGTGTCCCAGCCGTTCTGCGGGTCGCCACGGTTGGCGTCGATGCTGCCGAAGATGCCGAGGGACACGGCGGTGGCGATTTCATGGTGGAAACTGTGCCCGGCCAGGGTCGCATGGTTGGCTTCGATATTGACCTTGATCTCATGCTCCAGGCCGTATTCGTGCAGGAAGCCGAACACCGTGGCGCTGTCGTAATCGTATTGATGCTTGGTCGGCTCCTGGGGCTTGGGCTCGATCAGCAGGTCGCCCTTGAAGCCGATCTTGTGCTTGTGCTCCACCACCATGCGCATAAAGCGCCCGAGTTGTTCGCGCTCGCGCTTGAGGTCGGTGTTGAGCAAGCTTTCATAGCCTTCGCGACCGCCCCACAGCACATAGTTGGCGCCCTTGAGCCGCAGGGTGGCGTTCATCGCGCTGAATACCTGGGCGGCGGCGCAGGCGAATACTTCCGGGTCAGGGTTGGTGGCCGCGCCGGCGGCGAAGCGCGGGTGGCTGAAGCAATTGGCGGTGCCCCACAGCAGCTTGATGCCGATCAGTTCCTGATGGCGCTCCAACTGATCGACCATCTGCGCAAAGTGTTCGCGGTACTCCTTGAGCGAACTGCCCTCGGGGGCTACGTCGGTGTCGTGGAAACTGTAGTAATCGATGCCCAGCTTGGAGAAGAACTCAAACGCGGCGTCGGCCTTGCCCATGGCCACTTCCATCGGGTCGCCGCTGCGCTGCCACGGGCGCTTGAAGGTGCCGACGCCGAACATGTCCGCACCGGGCCAGACAAACGTATGCCAATAACAAGCCGCCATGCGCAGGTGCTCGCGCATCGGTTTGCCGAGGATCAGTTTGTTGGCATCGTAGTGGCGAAAGGCGAGGGGGGTATCGCTGTCGGGACCTTCGAAGCGAACCTTCTCGACACCGGGGAAGTACGTCATGGCGTGTTCCTTATTGTTCTGGGCGGTGTCTGGATACTAGCAACGGCACCTGGCTCGCTAATTATGAAAATCACCAAGCGATGGTGCGATTTTGAGTGGCGGGGGCTACCCTGTGGCGACTGGCCTGAGGACAACAACAATGAAAACCCTACCGCCCGTGCACCGCATTGCCTTGCTATTCAACGGCAGCAAAATCTACGACCGTGGCATCATCGCCGGCATCGGTAATTACCTGAGCAGCACCCGCGCATCCTGGGATTTGTTCCTGGAGGAAGACTTTCTGTGCCGGCTCAAAGGCATCGAGCGCTGGCAAGGCGACGGCATCATCGCTGACTTCGATGACCCGCTGATCGGCGAGGCCCTGGCCCACAGCAAGTTGCCGTTGGTGGCGGTGGGCGGTTCTTATGAGGATGCAAGCGCCTATCCCAAGGGTATTCCCTACGTGGCCACCGACAACCATGGGTTGATGAAGCTGGCCTACGAGCACCTGATCGAGGCCGGCTTGACCCGCTTTGCCTGTTTCAGCCTGCCACCGGCCCAGGCCAATCGCTGGGCCCAGGAGCGGGAAAAAGCCTTTCGCCGCTTGATGCAACGCGATGGCCTGAACGTCGAGGTGTATCGCGGCCTGGGCACCAGCGCGCCATTGTGGGACAGCGCGGTGGAACAGCAGATTGCTTGGTTACAGAGCCTGCCCAAGCCCATCGGCATCATCGCCGTCACCGACGCCCGCGCTCGGCAACTGCTGCAAGCTTGCCTCACCGCCGGTATTGCGGTGCCGGAAGAAGTGGCGCTGATCGGCATCGACAACGACCCGCTGACCCGCACCCTCACGCGGGTGCCGCTGAGTTCGGTAATCCAGGGCACGGAAACCATGGGCCGCACGGCCGCCGCGCTTCTTCATCAGATGCTGCACGGCAAACCTTGCGCCGGTACGCAGATTCTGGTGCCTCCGGAGGCAATCAACGTGCAGGCCTCCAGCTTGCATCAGCCTTTGGGCAATCCGTACGTGATGCAGGCGCTGCTGTTTATCCGCCAATACGCCTGCCAGGGCATCAAGACCGCACAAGTGGCGGCCTATGTCGGCGTGTCGCGTTCATCCCTGGAGTCGCACTTTCGCAAGGAGCGCGGGTGCAGCGTGCATGACGAGATCTTGCGCTTCAAACTCGCCGCCGCCGCCAAAGGCCTGGCAAGCCACGAACGGGCGATTGCCGACGTGGCGGCGCAATGCGGCTTCACATCGGCGCAGTACCTGCACACCGTGTTTCGCCGTGAATTTGGCTGTACCCCGCGGGAGTACCAGCGAGGCGAGGAGTGTGCGTTGCCCGTGCCTGATTAGGGCCTGACATACGCTGCTGAACCTGTGTGGGAGGGGAGCTTGCCCTAATGCCAGTCGCTCTACTCAGTATTAACTGAAAAAACCGGCTCAAAATGTGGGAGGGGGCAAGCCCCCTCCCACATGTTCAAGCAGTGCCGGAGCGCACGCAGGCGTTATGGCAAGGCGTAGGCGATCACATAGTCGCCCCGGTCGGTGGACTGGCGCGCGCCGCCGGCAGTCACCACGACGTATTGCTTGCCGGTTTTCGGCGACACGTAGGTCATCGGGCCGCCCTGGCTGCCGACGGGCAGGCGGGCTTTCCAAATTTCGTCACCGTTGCCGCTGTTGAAGGCGCGCAGGTAGAAGTCCTGGGTGCCGGCGATAAAGATCAGGCCGCCCTGGGTCGACAGCGTGCCGCCGAGCGTCGGCAGGCCGATCTTGATCGGCAGGTGCATACGGATGCCCAGCGGACCGGTGTCTTCCACGGTGCCCACCGGCACTTGCCAGGCGATTTTCTGCGTTTTCATATCGATGGCGGTCAGGGTGCCGAACGGCGGCGCCTGACAGGGGATACCAGCCACCGACAGGAAGCGGTTTTTGTTCACCGCATACGGCGTGCCCTTGAGCGGTACCGCGCCCATGCCGGTGTTCAGCGCTTCGCCACCGGAGGCGGCCTGGGCCTTGTTCTGCGACGGGATCATCTGGATCCACAGGCCCAGGCGCATGTCGTTGACGAAGATAAAACCATGCACCGGGTCGGTGGAAAGACTGCCCCAGTTCATGCCGCCCAGGGAACCGGGAAAGCTCAGGGATTTATCCGTGCCCGGCGCGGTGTACAGGCCGTCGTAGCGCATGCCCTTGAAGTCGATGCGGCACAGCAACTGGTCATATGGGGTGGCGCCCCACATGTCCGATTCCCTCAGGGTTTGCGCGCCGATCTGCGGCATGCCCACGGATTTGGGCTGGGTTGGCGAATAGGGTTCGTTGAGGATATTGGCGGCCTTGACCGGCACGTCCTTGACCTCGGTCAGCGGCTTACCGGTGGCGCGGTCGAGCACGTAGATTTGCCCGGCCTTGGTGCCGATGACCACGGCAGGCACGGCCTTGTCGCTGCCCGGCGGGGTGAAGTCGATCAGGCTCGGCTGCATCGGCAGGTCGAAGTCCCACAGGTCGTTGTGGACGGTTTGGTACACCCACTTTTCGGCCCCGGTGGAGGCGTCCAGCGCCAGCACGGACGCGCCGTATTTATGGTTGAGCGCGGTGCGCTCCACGCCATAGATGTCGGTGGACGAACTGCCCATCGGCAGAAAGACCGTGTTCATCTGCGGGTCGTAGGACATCGGCGCCCAACTGTTGGGCGTGCTGCGCACATAAGTGCTGCCAGCGGCCGGCGCTTGTTTGTCGTCGGGGTTGCCCGGGTCGAAGGCCCAGCGCATGTGCCCACTGATTACGTCGAAACCACGGATCACGCCGCCGGGCATATCGGTCTGCACGTTATCGGCGACGCGGCCACCGACCACTACGGTGGTCCCGGCGATCAGCGGGGCGGAGGACAGTTGGTAGTAACTGTCCGGCACATTGCCGAGGCCGGCTTTGAGGTCCACCTGGCCATGGGTGCCGAAGCCTTCGCAGAACTGGCCGGTGTCGGCATCCACGGCAATCAGGCGCGCATCGATGGTGTTGGTCAGCAAACGGCGCTGGCACTGCGCACCGGCTGGAACGCTGGCGGCGATGATCGGCGAGCTGTTGGGTTGGGTCGGCTGGGCGATGGGCGCGCTGGCGTCGAAATAAGCCAGGCCCCGGCATCGTTGCCAGACTGCCGACTGCGCGTTGATCTGGTTTTTCCACAGCTCTTTGCCGGTGTCGGCGTCCAGGGCGATCAGGTTGTTGTGGGGCGTGCAGATAAACACCTTGTTGCCGATCTGCAGGGGTGTCAGTTGGTCTTCGGCACCGTTGCCGTCGCTGATGGCCACATCGCCTGTGCGATAGGTCCAGGCCACTTTGAGCTTGTCGATGTTGTCGCGGTTGATCTGATCCAGGGCGGCAAAGCGGCTGCCGCCCTCAGTGTTGCCGTAGTGCGCCCAGTCTTTCTGCGCCTCGGCCGGCACCACCGGCGTGACACCCGGGCCCGCACCCGTTGGCGCCACGCTCGGGTGCGCGACAAACATATTGCCCGCCGCCACCGCCACGCCTACCGCCAATACCGCCGCGACACCATACGCGCCGCGTGCCGGCTTGCTGGCCAGCAGCGGATACGCCAGCGCCACCACCAGGCCGATCACTGCGAACATGAACAATCGCGAAAACAGCGGCCAGAACACCAGCCCCACCTCTGCCACCGCCCACACGGCAGTGCCGATCAGAAACGCGGCGAACAGCCACGCGCCGGCCGGTTTGCGACGGGCAATCAACAGGCCGGCAACCGCCATGGCCACACCGCCCAGCAGGAAATACCAAGAGCCACCGAGGCTGACCAGTTTGGCGCCGCCGACGGCCAGCGCAAGGCCGAGCAGGGCGATGATCACGCCCAGGCCCAGCAGGAAGAATCTAGAGACGCCAGCGGCGCGCGATGCTCGTTTCATGTCGAAAGGACTCGAGTGAGAGAGGGCAGAGGCGCAATGTTAGCAAGACAAGTAACTAGTTAGTACATTTTTGCTTGGCAGTTGAATTTAATGGCCATTGCGAGGGCTCGGGCATGAAAAAGCCGCTTGTTCCGTCAGAAACAAGCGGCTTTATTGATCGCCTTCGGTGCTTTGGCTAGAACTTGAAGCGACCCACCAAGCCTTTGAGCTGAGCGGAAATATCGGTCAAACGGCCCGAGCCGGTCTGTGCCGAGTGTGCGAAGCCTTCGACCAGTTGCGCATCGGCATGGATCTGCGCGATGTGGCGGTTGATCTCTTCGGCGACTTGGTGCTGCTCTTCGGCGGCGGTGGCGATCTGGGTGTTCTGGTCGCGGATCGAGTCCACCGAGCCGCGGATCTTGTCGAAGCTGTCGCGGGCCTGCTGGATGCGTTCCACGCTGGTATGGGACACCAACAGGCTGCCTTGCATCTGCTGCGTGACTTCCTGGGTGCGGCGGGCGAGGTTGCCCAGCAGGCTGTCGATCTCGCCGGTGGAGTCGGCGGTGCGGCGGGCGAGGGCGCGGACTTCGTCGGCGACCACGGCAAAACCGCGGCCCTGATCGCCGGCCCGGGCGGCTTCGATGGCGGCGTTGAGCGCCAGCAGGTTGGTCTGTTCGGCAATCGAGCGGATGGTATCCAGGATGGTGTTGATGTTTTTACTGTCCTGCTCCAACTGCTGCATGGTCTGGGTCGACTTCTGCAAGTCTTCACTGAGCCGCAACACGCTGCCGGTGGCTTCGCCGATATGTTGCTGGCCGTCATGCACGTCGCGGTAGCCTTCGTCGGCGCTGGAAGCGGCGGCGCTGCAAGAGCGTGCGACTTCGTTGGCGGTGGCCACCATCTCGTTGAACGCGGTGCTCACCAGTTCCACTGCTTCGCGCTGGCGCCCGGCGGCCTGGTTCATATTGTTGGCCACTTCGCTGGTGTCGGCGGCGGCGCTCTGCAGATCGGAGGATGCGTTACCGATGCGCTGCACCAGTTGCGCGATCATGCCCAGGAACTGGTTGAACCAGCCGGCCAGGGTGGCAGTTTCGTCTTTGCCCTGCACCTTGAGTTGACGGGTAAGGTCGCCTTCACCTTCGGCGATTTCCTGCAGGCCGTCGGCCACGCCGCGAATCGGCCGCACGATGACGCTGGCAAAACTGGCACCGACAATGGCGAACACCACTGCCAGGGCTGCGGCGATGGCGGCGATCAACCAGGTCAGGCTGGTGGCGCCGGCCATCACTTCGTCGCGCTTGATCAGGCCGATAAAGCGCCAGCCCAGGTCTTTGGAACTGACCACGTTGGCCATATAGGCCACGCCGTCGATGTCGATCTGGGTCACGCCGTCGCCGCGTTTGGCCAATTCGGCGTAGTTGGGGCCCAAGTCGGCCAGAGGCTTGAAGTTGTGCTTGGCATCGCTGGGGTCCACCAGCACGTTGCCGTTGCCTTCCACCAGCATCAGGTAACCGCTGTCACCGAGCTTGATGTTCTTGACCAGTTCGGTCAGTTGCTTGAGCGACACGTCCAGGCCGACCACGCCCAGCACATTGCCGCTGGCATCGGCCACGGTATGCACGGTGCCGATCAGCACCACGTCGTCCGGCGCCCAGTAGTACGCGCCGGTGCGCACCGTGGTGCCAGGCGCGGCAACCGCTGCCTTGTACCAGGGGCGTACGCGCGGGTCGTAGTTGGTCAGCTTGGCGTCGTCGGGCCAGCTGGCGTAGCCACCGTCGGCGAGGCCGAGGGACAGGTAGGCCGTGGTGGGATGGCTCTTGGCGAATTGATCGAAGATCGCCAGCAGCTCTTTATTGGTTGGGGTCAGCGGGATTTGCGCAGCGTCGGCACTGGCATAGCTCTTGAGGTCTTTGGCCGCGACTACGCGCGGGTCCTTGGCCACGTACTCGACGTTCTGGCTGATGCCGTCGAAGAACTGCTTCATGCCATTGTCGATCTGGCGGATTTCCCGTCCGCTGCTGTCGAGGAAATTGGCTTGGGCCCCCTCGCGCAGGTTCAACACTACCAGTACCGCTACCAGGATGACCGGCACGCACGCGATAGCCGCGAACGCCCAGGTCAGCTTCTGCTTGATATTCATGACTTTCACCCGCGGGTATTTATAGTTTTGGCAAGGCAAACAGTAGTGCTGAGCGTCGCAGGGGTTGTTATGAAGGGTGGGTCCTTGCGTACGTACCCTCTTTATCGACCGAGAGGGCACGCACTTTAGGGCAAGCAGGTGGGTTCAGCCGATCAAATTGTCGGCCAGGGTGTCGCGGCGCATCGATTGCAGGTTTTTCTCGATGGTTTCGCAGATGGCTTCCATCTGGATTTGGTGTTCGCTGGAGCGGAACGGGCTTTGCAGGTCGGTGCCGATGCGTTCGATAGCCAGCAGCATAAAGCCCACCACCGTGGAGGCCAGCGGGGTAAACCAGCCCAGGGATTCCACCAGGCCCACCGGTACGATCAGGCAGAACAGGGTGATAAACAGGCGCGGGAAATACACGTAGGGGTAGGGCAGCGGCGTGTTGGCGATACGCTCCATGCCGCCTTGGGCGTTGGACAGGTCCACCAGGGTCGACTCCAGCCGCGCCAGGCGAATGCTGTCCAGATGCCCGGCCTTGTATTCGCGGGCCAGCAACGCCGCCGAACCGGTAAGGATGTCATTGGCGAAATTATTGGTCGCACCGTTGCGCGCAAACTCATCGGCAGGGATGAACGCACGCACTTCATCGGGGCACGGCTGGCCCCGCAGGTGCGCGGCCAGGCAATTCACATAGGCCACATGCCGGCGCAACAGCGTGGATTTGATTGGGTTGACCTCACTGCCCGGGTCGTCCAGCAGGGTCAGCACCTGGCGCGCAAAGCTGCGCGAATTATTGACCATCGCCCCCCACAACGTGCGGGCCTCCCACCAACGGTTATAGGCGCTGCTGTTGCGAAAACTGATCAACACCACGAGTGCCGAGCCCAGCAGGGTCAGGGGCATCAGCGGCAGGTTGATCTTGGCTGTGAGAAACAGCATGAAGTCCACCGTCACGGCGACGTCCCACAGCAACAGCCAGAACAATGACCAGCCGACGTAGCCCATGGTCTTGATGACCAGGCGGTACTTTTTGATGATGGCGGCTTTCAAATGACAACCTCGCGGCGAACGGTAAGCAACAGTGCCTTAGCTCGGACGCCGACGAGCCCGTTAGGTTCGCCGCAACCTGAAACGTTTAAGCCGCCGGGCGCAACAATTTTGGCAGCGATGGCAGCAGGTTTGAGATCACGGCCTGGCTGAATGTGTGGCACGCCTGCTCACTTGTAGGCCTCTAAGAGTCGTGTAGATACCTATGTATCCTGAGTCAAACCTTCGAGAGTGAGCCCCTATGAAGATCGGCGTAATTTCCGATACCCACGGCCTTCTTCGGCCCGAAGCTGTGGCGGCCCTGCAAGGTTGTGAGCAGATCGTCCATGCGGGCGACATTGGCAGTGCCGACATTATCGAGCAACTGGCCGGCATCGCGCCGCTGCATGTGGTGCGTGGCAACAATGATCAGGATGCGCCATGGGCATGCCAGGTGCCTGATCATCTGCACGCTACGCTCAACGGCTGCCCAACTTTGCTGGTGCATGACGTCGCCGATGTCCCGGCATTGCTCACGCCTCACACGCGCCTGGTGATCACCGGGCATTCGCATAAACCGTTGATCCAGTGGCGCGGTGAAATCCTGTATGTAAACCCAGGCAGCGCGGGGCGCCGGCGTTTCAAGTTACCGGTGACGCTGGCGCTGCTTGAAATAGACGAGGGCACTATCGACGCTCGCTTGGTGTCACTGCTGGAGTGAAGCGGCTTATTGCTGGGCAAGAATGGACGCGAGCAAACCAGGAAAGCGGCTTTCAAGCTCATCCCTGCGTAACGAGTTCATATGGGTGGTGCCCACGCTGCGGGTATTCACCAGGCCGGCGTCGCGCAGCACGCGGAAGTGGTGGGACATGCTCGACTTGGGCCGCCCGCCATCCAGTTCGCCGCAGGTGGCTTCTGGCACGCCGGCCAGGCATCGGACGATCTCCAGGCGCACCGGATCACTCAGGGCGTAGAGCACGCGTTCGAGTGTGAGGTCTTGTAGGGGAGGGTGTTTGAAGGCTCGCATGAAACGAATCATAACAGGGGGGTATCGCTGAATACTATTGTTCGATTACCATCGAACTATCGAATCAGTCACCTGCTCTTGGAGTTTACGATGTCCGCTCTATTCGAACCCTTTACCCTTAAAGACGTCACCCTGCGCAATCGCATCGCTATTCCTCCAATGTGCCAATACATGGCCGAAGACGGCATCGTCAACGATTGGCACCATGTTCACCTGGCAGGCATGGCGCGCGGCGGTGCGGGACTTTTGGTAGTGGAAGCCACCGCAGTGGCCCCGGAAGGCCGTATCACCCCAGGCTGTGCCGGCATCTGGAGCGATGCCCACGCCGAAGCTTTTGTGCCCATGGTCAAAGCCATCAAGGCCGCAGGTTCGGTGCCAGGTATCCAGATCGCCCACGCCGGACGTAAGGCCAGCGCCAATCGCCCGTGGGAAGGCGATGACCATATCCCTGCTTCCGACGCCCGCAGTTGGGAAACCATCGCGCCGTCTGCGATTGCGTTCGGTGCCAACCTGCCCAACGTGCCGCGCGCCATGACCCTGGAGGACATTGCCCGGGTCAAACAGGACTTCGTCGATGCCGCGCGCCGTGCCCGCGACGCCGGTTTCGAGTGGATCGAACTGCACTTCGCCCACGGCTACCTGGGCCAGAGTTTCTTCTCGGAACATTCCAACCAGCGCACCGACGCCTACGGCGGCAGCTTCGACAATCGTAGCCGCTTCCTCCTGGAAACCCTGGCCGCTGTGCGTGAAGTCTGGCCGGAAAACCTGCCGCTGACCGCGCGTTTTGGCGTGATCGAGTACGACGGCCGTGACGAGCAGACCCTCACCGAATCCATCGAACTGGCGCGTCGTTTCAAGGCCGGCGGCCTGGACTTGCTGAGCGTCAGCGTCGGTTTCACCATTCCGGACGCCAACATTCCGTGGGGCCCGGCTTTCATGGGGCCGATTGCCGAACGTGTGCGGCGGGAAGCCGGCATACCGGTGACCTCCGCGTGGGGCTTCGGCACCCCGCAACTGGCTGAAGGCGCGTTGCAGGCCGGTCAGCTGGACCTGGTGTCGGTGGGGCGCGCGCACCTGGCCGACCCCCATTGGGCGTATTTCGCCGCCAAAGCATTAGGCGTGGAGAAATCCGCCTGGACCTTGCCGGCGCCTTATGCGCATTGGCTTGAGCGCTATCGCTAAGGTCCTGGCGAGGTAATGGAAGCCACTCAATCGAGTGGCTTTTTTACGTCCGGCCATTGAGTTGATACACAGCGGATACACGAAAAATAACGAATGAGAACAGATATCAAACACGAATGACTTGATATACCATTCGCGGCGAATTCTTGGCAGGTTTGCCGTCCCATCTGGCTCATTCACTAGGCTGATCACCCATGCGTCGTACGCTGATTTCCCTGTGTGTCCTTCAGGCGTTTTCCCCTTTTACCTGGGCGCAGGAGGTCACCACGCCATCCGCCAGCCTTGAGTTACAAGCGACCACGGTCACCGGCGAAGGGGATTACGAGACGGCGCAAGGTCCCGTCAAGGGCTACCACGCCACGCGTTCGGCCAGTGCGACGCGCACCGACACCGCCATCCACGAAACCCCGCAGTCCATCAGCGTGGTGTCCAAGGACGTGGTCGAAGACCTCGGCGCAACGCGCCTGCAAGATGCTCTCGACTACGCCGGCGGCGTAGGCCGCGCCAACAACTTCGGCGGGCAGGGCCTCACCACGTTTACCGTGCGCGGCTTCACCACCGGCGAGTTCTACCGTAACGGCTTCCCGATCAACCGTGGCTACCCGAACATGCCGGACGCTAACACCATCGAGCGCCTGGAAGTGCTGCGCGGCCCGGCCACCATGCTGTACGGCCGTGGCGATCCGGGCGGCACCTTCAATGTCGTGTCCAAGCAACCGCTGGCCGAACGCACGGTGACCCTCGGCAGCCAGTTGAACGACCAGGGCATGCAGCGCGGCACGCTGGACGCCTCCGGCCCGCTGGACGAAGAAGGCCGCCTGGCCTATCGCCTGAACGTGGTGGGCGAGGGCGGCGACACCTTCCGCGATCATGTGTCGACCGAGCGCTACGGCGTCACCCCGGTCCTTACCTGGCAGGCCAGCGATGACACCAAGGTGATCTTCGAAGGCGATTTCATGCGCAATAACCATCCGCTGGACCGTGGCCTGACGCGTTTCGCCAACCAGGCCGGCACGCCGTCCCGCGACACGTTCTGGGGTGACAAGGACGTGGGCAAGCTGCACAACGATAACAACATGGCCCAGCTGCGTTTCGAGCATATGCTCAACGACAGCTGGACGTTGGGGGGTGGGTTTCAGTGGTTGGATGGGACGTTGCAGGGCAATGCCATCGAGGCTAACGGCCCCGGTAGCCTGAGCGCCGACGGCCGCACGCTGCAACGCAACTTCAACTACCGCAAGCTGGAATGGACCGATAAGGACTACCAGCTCAACCTGACCGGGCACTTCTCCACCGGCGGCTTCGATCACACCTTGCTGACCGGCATCGAGTACGAGGACTACGACTACCAGTCGATCATCCAGCGCTCCAGCGCCGCCGCCGGCACCTACCCCATCGATATCTTCAATCCGGTCTACGGCCAGACACGCCCGCCGCTGACGCGCACGCCGACCCACGACAAAGAAAACCTCAAGACCTACGCGGCTTTCGTGCAGGACCAGGTGTCGCTGACCGAGCGCTTGAAAGTCCTGGCTGGTGCGCGTTTCGAGCGGTTCGAGCACGACTACGAAAGTTATGTGACGGGTGTCAAACCGTGGCAGGCCGCGGACAACGCCGTGACTCCACGGCTGGGTGTGATCTACGACCTGACCGACACCGTCGCCGTCTACGCCGACGCCGCGCGCTCGTTCAAGCCCAACACCGGTGCCAGCCGTGAAGGCGGAGGTTTCGCGCCGGAGAAAGGCAAGTCCTACGAAGTGGGCATCAAGTGGGAGGCCCTGGACCGTCAGTTGAGCGTTGACGCGGCGGTCTATCAGATCGAGAAGAAGAACGTGCTCACCACTGATCCCGTGGATTCCACCTTCAGCGTCGCCGCTGGCCAGGTCCGCAGTCGCGGTTTCGACCTTAACGTTGCCGGCAATCTCACCCCCGAATGGCGCGTGATCGGCGGCTATGCCTATGTGGACGCCGAAGTCACCCGGGACAATACCTTGCGCAGTGGCACGCGCTTGCTGAATATCCCGCGTAACAGCTTCAGCCTGCTCAACGTCTACGAATTCCAAGACGGCGCACTAAAGGGCCTGGGCCTTGGCGCCGGCGGTAAATACGTCGATGAACGCGCGGGCCAGACCGCCAACAGCGCGTTTTCCATGGGCGCCTACACCGTCGTCGACCTGCTCAGCTACTACAAGGTCAACGACAAGATCCGTCTTAACCTGGACGTGAAGAACCTGTTCAACCGCGAGTACGAAGAGGGTGCGTTCGGCAATATCTACGCGTACCCCGGCGCGCCGCGTACGGTGCAGGTCGGCATTGCCTACACCTTGTAACGCCGTCTTGTCGGCTTGCAATGGCATAGGGGCGTAACCAGATAGTTGGAGCTAAGTGTGGGAGCGGGCTTGCTGGGTTGAGGCTTGCTGTGGTGAGCGGGCTTGCCCCGCGCTGGGCTGCGAAGCGGCCCCATTCCAGGCGATGTGGTTTAGCTGACACACCGAGGTGCCTGGGTTTGGGGCTGCTTCGCAGCCCAGCGCGGGGCAAGCCCGCTCACCACAGAGTTATTTCAGCCTTAAAACCTGTGTAGGGATCTATGGCTATCGGGGCCAAATGCACCGAGTTGCCGGGTGGTGGCCCAGAGGAATTTAACTGTGGGAGGGGGCAAGCCCCCTCCCACCTGTCCTTTCACTTGGCTTTAGAGCGGGGTGAGTACATTCATCACCGTATCCAACGCCACCCGCGTGTCATCCAACTGCACCAGCGACGCATGCCGCGCGCCGAGGGCATCGCGGTTCTGGATGGCGGTGAGGATGGCTTTATGCCGAGGCAGGCTCAGGCCCTGGATGTCGGGGCGGCGGTTGGTGATGTTGATCGATTCGCGCAACGGCAGCGACAGCATGTTGCACATATATGCCAGCAGGTCGTTGCGGGTGGCGTCGGCGATGGCGCGGTGGAAGTCCAGGTCGGCCTGTAGCAGCTGTTCGTGGGTCTGCGCGGTTTCCATGCCGTGGTAGGCCTTTTCGATGATGGCGATGTCATCGTCGGTGGCGGTGGTCGCGGCCATGGCGGCGATTTCCGGTTCGAGGATGCGCCGCACACCGGCCAGGGTGTTGAAAAACTCGCTATGGGGCGTGGACTGCATCAACCAGGACAGCACGTCCGGGTCGAGCAGGTGCCATTTGAGCCGTGGCCGCACCACCGCACCCACCCGTGGTTTGGAGTACACCAGGCCCTTGGCACTGAGCACGCGGGTCGCCTCGCGCAACACCGAACGGCTGACCTTGTACTCCTCGCAGAGCGTGGCCTCCATGGGCAGGCGTTCTTCTGGCTTGAAGCGACCGGAAACGATGTGCATGCCCAAGTCCTGGACGATCTGGGCATGCATGCTCTTGCGCGGCTTGGACGGCTGGTGATCCATAACGGGCGGGATGCTCTGGCTTAAATTCGCGGCATCATAGCATCCCAATTAGTGGGAATGCCGTGGGACTTCCGCCCCGCGGCAACCCACCAGAAAGTCAAAGTCGCAGCCTTGGTCCGCTTGCAGCACATGGTTGATGTATAGCTGGCGATAGCCGCCGACGATCAGGTCCTGTGGCGGCTTGAGGTCGGCCATGCGCGCCGCCAGCTCGGCGTCGGAAATGTCCAGGTGCAAGCGGCCGTTGGCGCAGTCCAGCTCGATCCAGTCACCTTCCTGCACCGTGGCCAAGGGCCCGCCGGCGGCAGCTTCCGGTGCCACATGCAGCACCACGGTGCCGTAGGCCGTGCCGCTCATGCGCGCATCGGAAATGCGCACCATATCGGTCACGCCCTGGGCCAGCAGCTTGGCCGGCAGGCCCATATTGCCGACTTCGGCCATGCCTGGGTAACCCTTGGGCCCGCAGTTTTTCATGACCAGGATCGAGTTGGCGTCCACCTCCAGCTCCGGGTCGTTGATGCGCGCCTTGTACATGTCGAAGTTCTCGAACACCACCGCACGGCCGCGATGCTGCATCAATTCCGGGCTGGCCGCCGACGGCTTGAGAACTGCACCGAGCGGCGCCAGGTTGCCGCGCAGCACGCAGATGCCGCCGTCGGCGCGGATCGGGTTGTCCAGGGTGCGGATCACTTCGTCCTGGCCGTAGATCGGCGAATCCTGGGTGTTTTCGCCCAGGGTCTTGCCGTTGACGGTCAGCGCGTTCGGGTGTGGGATCAGGTTGGCTTCGCCCAGGCGACGCAGCACCGCAGGCAGGCCGCCGGCGTAGTAGAACTCTTCCATCAGGAAACGCCCGGAGGGCTGCAAGTCCACGATAGTCGGCATACCGCGACCGATGCGGGTCCAGTCGTCCAGTTCAAGGTCCACGCCGATACGCCCGGCAATGGCTTTAAGGTGGATCACCGCGTTGGTCGAGCCGCCGATGGCCGCGTTGACCCGGATCGCGTTTTCAAAGGCTTCTTTGGTGAGGATCTTCGACAGGCGCAGGTCTTCACGCACCATCTCCACCGCACGCATGCCCGACATATGCGCCAGTACATAACGGCGCGCATCCACTGCGGGAATCGCGGCGTTGTGCGGCAGGGAAGTGCCGAGGGCTTCCGCCATGCAGGCCATGGTCGAGGCGGTGCCCATGGTGTTGCAGGTGCCCGCCGAACGGGACATACCGCCCTCGGCCGCGAGGAAATCATCCAGGGTGATGGTGCCGGCCTTGACCTGCTCACTCAGTTGCCACACCACCGTGCCCGAACCAATGTCCTGGCCCTTGTGCTTACCGTTGAGCATCGGCCCGCCCGTCACCACGATCGCCGGTACGTCGCAACTGGCGGCGCCCATCAGCAGGGCCGGGGTGGTCTTGTCGCAGCCGGTCAGCAGCACCACGCCGTCGATGGGGTTGCCGCGAATGGCTTCTTCTACATCCATGCTCGCCAGGTTGCGGGTGAGCATGGCGGTAGGGCGCAGGTTCGACTCGCCGTTGGAAAACACCGGGAATTCCACCGGGAAGCCACCGGCCTCGATCACCCCACGTTTGACGTGCTCGGCGATCTGACGGAAGTGCGCGTTGCACGGAGTCAGCTCCGACCAGGTGTTGCAGATACCGATGATCGGCTTGCCATGGAACTGGTGGTCGGCGATGCCCTGGTTCTTCATCCAGCTGCGGTACATGAAGCCGTTCTTATCGGCAGTACCGAACCACTGGGCGGAGCGTAGGCCGGACTTTTTATCAGACATGATCGATTTCTCTTATTGTATGACTATATGTTCTCTATGCGGCTAAACATAAGCGCAAAATCTTCCATTTGGAAGTGTTGTTTCGTAAATAGTACTACTATATAGTCGATCTCAACTGAGGTGTGGCCCTGGCGAGTTATCGCGAGAGGCGTCGCCCGAGCTTCTATAAAAACAACAATCGGAGATCGACCCCCATGAGCCAGGAACTGCGGCTTATTCGGCGCATCACGCTGAAACTGATTCCCTTCCTGATCCTGCTGTACCTGATCGCCTACGTGGACCGTTCCGCCGTGGGTTTCGCCAAGCTGCACATGGGCGCCGATGTCGGCATCGGTGACGCCGCCTATGGCCTGGGCGCGGGCCTGTTCTTTATCGGCTACTTCCTGTTCGAGATTCCCAGCAACCTGATGCTCGACCGCTTCGGCGCCCGGCGCTGGTTCGCGCGGATCATGATCACCTGGGGCACCATCACCATCGGCATGGCTTTTGTGCAGGGGCCGCACAGCTTCTATGTGATGCGTTTTCTGCTCGGCGCGGCGGAAGCCGGGTTCTTTCCCGGCGTGCTGTACTACATCACCCAATGGTTCCCGGTGCGCCATCGCGGCAAGATCCTCGGCCTGTTTATCCTTTCCCAACCCATTGCCATGATGATCACCGGCCCGGTGTCCGGCGGCCTGCTGGGCATGGACGGCATCCTCGGTCTGCATGGCTGGCAGTGGCTGTTCATCGTGATCGGCACCCCGGCGATCCTGCTGACCTGGCCGGTGCTGCGCTGGCTGCCGGACGGCCCCAAACAGGTCAAATGGATGAGCGAGGACGAGAAAGCCTGGCTCACCGGCGAGCTGGCCAAAGATCTGCAGGCCTACGGCCAGACCCGTCATGGCAACCCGCTGCATGCCCTCAAGGACAAGCGCGTGCTGTTGCTGGCGCTGTTCTACCTGCCGGTGACCCTGAGCATCTATGGCCTGGGCCTGTGGCTGCCGACCCTGATCAAACAGTTCGGCGGCACGGACCTGGTTACCGGCTTTATCTCGGCCGTGCCGTATATCTTCGGCATCATCGGCCTGCTGATCATCCCGCGCAGTTCCGACCGTTTGAATGATCGCTACGGCCACCTTGCCGTGCTGTATGTACTGGGTGCCACCGGCCTGTTCTTCAGCGCCTGGCTCGGCGCGCCGGTGCTGCAGATGGCGGCGTTGTGCCTGGCGGCGTTCGCGATGTTTTCCTGCACCGCAGTGTTCTGGACCTTGCCGGGGCGTTTCTTCGCCGGCGCCAGTGCGGCGGCGGGCATTGCCCTGATCAACTCGGTGGGCAACCTGGGCGGTTATATCGGTCCGTTCGTGATCGGCGCGCTCAAGGAGTACACCGGCAACCTGGCCTCGGGCCTGTATTTCCTGTCCGGCGTGATGCTGTTCGGCCTGGTGTTGACCGGCGTGGTCTACCGCGTGCTGGAGCGCAAACATGTGCTACCGGCCGACCAGTTCGCCGCCAGCGCCCGTGGTGCCACCCGTACTTAATTCAAGGAGAAAGCTGATGCGTTTAGTGCAGTTCGAACTCAATAACGGCGAGCGCCGGGTCGGCGTTGTCGATGGCGCCCGGTTACGCGAAGTGCAGGGTGCCGGCAGCGTGCGCGAACTGGCGCTGGCCGCCATCGAAGCCGGGGCTTCATTGCAGCAGCAGGTCGACAGCCTGGGCTTGGGCGACAGCCATGACTACGCCGCGTTGCTCGCCGAACAGAAGATCCTGCCGCCGCTGGACCATCCGGACCCGGCCCATATGCTGATCAGCGGCACCGGCCTGACCCACCTGGGCAGCGCCGCCGCTCGCGACAAAATGCACCAACAGGCCGGCGACGAAGCCACGTTGACCGACACCATGCGCATCTTCAAATGGGGCGTGGAGGGCGGCAAGCCCGCCGTCGGTCAGGCGGGCGTGCAACCGGAATGGTTCTACAAAGGCGACGGCAGCATCGTGGTGCGCCCTGGCCAGGCGTTCCCGGTGCCACCCTTTGCCGAAGACGCCGGCGAAGAGCCGGAGATCGGCGGCCTGTACGTCATCGGCCACGACCGCAAGCCGTATCGTCTGGGTTTTGCGGTGGGCAACGAGTTCTCCGACCATGTCATGGAGCGCAAGAATTACCTGTACCTGGCCCACTCCAAACTGCGCAGTTGCAGCTATGGCCCGGAACTGCGCGTGGGTGAATTGCCCCAGCACCTGGCCGGTACCAGCCGCCTGCTGCGCGACGGCCAGGTGATCTGGGAAAACGAATTCCTCAGCGGCGAGGCCAACATGTGCCACAGCCTGGAAAACCTTGAGTACCACCACTTCAAGTACAGTCAGTTCCTCACGCCGGGCGATGTGCATATTCATTTCTTCGGCACCGCCACGCTGTCATTCGCCGACGGTATACGTACCCAACCGGGGGATGTGTTCGAGATCAGCCAGGCCGAGTTCGGCGCGCCGCTGATCAACAGTGTCGGCCAGGCCGATGCGGTATTCGAACCCGGCAACGTCGTCACCCTTTAAGGAGAGCACCATGACCCAGTTTATCGGCCACAACTACATCGGCGGCCAGCGCAGCGCCCAGGGCAGCACCAAGCTGCACAGCGTCGACGCGGCCACCGGCGAAACCTTGCCTCAGGTTTTCTTCCAGGCCACCTCGCAAGAGGTCGACGCCGCCGCCCAGGCCGCCGCCGCCGCGTACCCGGCGTACCGCGCCTTGAGCGCCGCGCGCCGTGCGCAGTTCCTCGACGCGATTGCCGACGAACTGGATGCCCTGAGTGATCATTTCGTCGAGTTGGTGTGCCGCGAAACCGCGCTGCCGGCCGCCCGCATCAAAGGCGAACGCGGTCGCACCAGCGGCCAGATGCGCCTGTTCGCCACCGTGCTGCGGCGCGGTGACTTCTACGGCGCGCGCATCGACAAAGCCCTGCCGGACCGCCAACCACTGCCGCGTCCGGACCTGCGTCAATACCGCATCGGCCTCGGCCCGGTGGCGGTGTTCGGTGCAAGCAACTTCCCACTGGCGTTCTCCACAGCCGGCGGCGACACCGCAGCCGCGCTGGCGGCCGGGTGCCCTGTGGTGTTCAAGGCCCACAGCGGGCATATGGCGACGGCCGAATGCGTGGCCGATGCGATCATCCGCGCGGCCGAGGCCACCGAGATGCCCGCCGGCGTGTTCAATATGATCTTCGGCGGCGGCGTCGGTGAAGCGTTGGTCAAGCACCCGGCGATCCAGGCGGTGGGCTTTACCGGCTCGCTCAAAGGCGGTCGCGCCCTGTGCGACATGGCGGCGGCGCGCCCGCAACCGATCCCAGTGTTTGCCGAGATGTCGAGCATCAACCCGGTGATCGTGCTGCCCCAGGCCCTACAGGCACGGGCAGACACCGTGGCCCGCGACCTGACCGCCTCGGTGGTGCAAGGCTGCGGCCAGTTCTGCACCAACCCAGGCCTGGTGATCGGGATCGCCTCGCCCGAATTCAGCGCATTCACCCAGCAAGTGGCGCAGTTGATCGGCGAGCAACCGGCGCAAACCATGCTCAACGCCGGCACTTTGAGCAGCTATGGAAAGGGCCTGGAAAAACTCCTCGCGCACCCTGGTATCCAGCACCTGGCGGGCAATGCCCAATCCGGCAATCAGGCCCAGCCGCAGCTGTTCAAGGCTGACGCCAGTTTATTGATCAACGGCGATGAGGCACTGCAGGAAGAAGTCTTCGGCCCCACCACGGTGTTTGTCGAAGTCGCCGATCAGGCCCAGCTCAGCGCCGCATTGCAAGGCCTGCATGGGCAACTGACGGCGACGCTTATCGGCGAGCCGGGCGACTTGCAGCAGTTCGCCGAACTTACGCCACTGCTGGAGCAGAAGGTCGGGCGCATTCTGCTCAACGGCTACCCGACCGGGGTGGAGGTCTGCGATTCGATGGTGCATGGCGGTCCGTACCCAGCGACCTCCGATGCCCGTGGCACTTCGGTCGGCACCCTGGCCATCGACCGCTTCCTGCGTCCGGTGTGTTTCCAGAACTACCCTGACAGCCTGCTGCCCGATGCGCTGAAAAATGCCAACCCGCTGCGTATCCAGCGCTTGGTGGACGGCACGCCGTCGCGCGATCCGCTGTAAACACCCAACCCGCGTCCAGGAGGCTATATGTCGTTGAGCGCAGTGACCGCACACCGTGCGCAGTTGGGGGAGGGCCCGTTCTGGGACGGTCCGACCCAGGCGTTGTATTGGGTGGATATCGCCGGCAAACAGGCGCTGCGCCTGATGGATGGGCAACTGCGCATGTGGCGGATGCCCGAGCATGTCTCGGCGTTCATCCCCTGCGAACGCGGCGATGCGCTGGTGACCTTGAGCAGTGGCGTCTACCGCCTGGACCTGGCCACCGAGGCCCTGACCCTGCTGTGCCAGGCCGATCCGCACCCCGGCAACCGTGGCAATGAAGCGCGTTGCGATGCCCAGGGGCGGCTGTGGTTGGGCACCATGCAGAACAACATCGGCGAGCAGGGTGAGGACCTGCCGATCACGCGGCGCTCCGGCGGCCTGTTCCGCGTGGACGCCGACGCCACGGTCACGCCATTGCTGCAAGGGTTGGGTATTCCCAATACCTTGCTGTGGAGCGACGACGGCAGCCAGGTGCACTTCGGTGACAGCCTGGACGGCACGCTTTACCGGCACGGCATTTCGGCCAATGGCCATCTGGAGTCGCCCACGCTGTGGTTCGGTCCGCATCCGCGTGGCGGGCCGGACGGCTCGGCGATGGACGCCGACGGTTATATCTGGAACGCCCGCTGGGACGGCGGTTGCTTGCTGCGGCTGACGCCCACGGGCGAGGTGGATCGAGTCATCGAGCTGCCGGTCAGCCGCCCCACCAGTTGCGTTTTTGGTGGGCCCGAACTCACCACTCTGTTTATTACCAGTGCGGCCAGTCCTCTGGATCACCCCTTGGACGGTGCCGTGCTGGCTATCAATGTCGATGTACCTGGCAAACCTTGCCATCGCTTTGCCGGTTAACCCAAGCGCTAACAACAATAACAAGGAGTCACCCGTATGAATCGTCGTCGTGGTATCCGTTCCCTGTGCTGCGCCGCTGTGGCGGTATCGGCCATGAGCTTGAGCGGGCTGGTGCTGGCCGCTGATACAGTCAAAATCGGCTTCCTGGTCAAACAAGCCGAAGAACCTTGGTTTCAGACCGAGTGGGCCTTCGCTGAAAAAGCCGCCAAGGACAAGGGGTTTGAGTTGATCAAGATCGC